>CAJONE010000133.1 GCA_905235855.1 uncultured Bacteroidales bacterium | reverse complement strand
GAGACGCAACGGCACTGTGGCGTCCTCATTGAGCGATGTGCGCGACATGCTGTCCTTGTCGTGGCACTTGAAGAAACAGTCGAGCCGCTCCGACAGGCTCAACTGCTGTATCGAGACCGCTATGTTCGACGAGCCGTCCCAATAGAAAGGCTCGTCGAGGTCGATATCCACCCACACTCCGTCGCTGGTACCGCTCGGATTCTTGAATTCTATCCATTTGCTCTGCGCCACACGACGCAAACCGGCCGTATAGTATCCGCCTGCCAGCGTGGTGACACTCGACGGCACCTGCACCATGTAGATATCCATCCACACGCCAAGCTTAGGCTGGCCATAGAACTTGAACGAAAGCTTGCTTATCGGCTTGTTGGCCATTTCCGCCGGAAGCTCGGAAGACAGATAGAGCTGCTGCGTGTAGGGATACTCGGTATACCAAGTATAGATTGGCACTATGGAACTGTTTTTAGTATTGCTCCCCACCACCGTTGCCCACGTCTGCGCCTGCAAACGTACCTGCATTGCAACCATCAACACAAACAAAAACACGCCGGCGAAACGCAGTCCACGCAACCAGCCATACCGTCGACTTGCAAAACCGATACTGAATATACTCATAAAATCAATTTTATTCAACATTGAATTTACTCATTCACAACGTTTCCGCATACTAAAAATCCATAATAGGATATTACAAATATACGTAAAAATTAACATTTGGATACCTAAAAAAGATTAAAAAGTGTGCTTATCTGCACACCGCCTGCAACCGAACCGTAACCGTCTTGCGCCAACTATGCACCAAAACAGTGTCCGTATATCTTTTTTGTACCTATACGGCGACGGTTTACTACAGCCAACGGACAAAACTTATCAACATTGTCCCTTGCCCGGCATACCACTATCAGTCAAACAAAAAAAAGCGGTGGGAGAGCATACCACAGCATGAACTGTGCAATGTCTCCCACCTGTCGGGGTACGCAGCCCTGCGTAACAGCGTAACGAAAAAACTAATTCTGCGAACGCGAACGCACAGCCCGCACCGACTGACCGAGAAAGCGGCTGTTAAAGCTCACGGTCTCGCCGCCCGAATTGAAGTACGCGTACCATGCGTAGGTCGGGCTCGAATCGACGAGTGACGCCGACCAATAATAGCCATTCGTGCCCGTTTCGTCGAGTTCCGTGTCATTACGCCAGCCCGCTGCGGGCAGGAAAAGACTGTTGCCGTTGGTGGCGGTGAATTTTCGACCGGCCACACCGTTCAACGTGATCCACTCGACGTTGGTGTTGTCGAGTAACTCCTGCCACTGGGCTTTGGTCGGTATCCTTGCACTGGTGCCAAGTTGTTGTGTGGCCGCGTCGTCGGATGGCTGTAGTGTGGTTAGGTTGTCTACCGTACCGTAGGTGCTGCTGGTATTGTACTTGTACAGGGTGTAGGTGTAGTCTTCGCTCTCGCCTGTTCTGTCGCCGTAGCTGTAGGTTTCCCTCGTGTAAACGATCTTCGGGCTCGTCTCGCCCCAGACGTAGTAGTCGCCATACTGTTCGGGCGAGGTGGCACCGAGGTTGCATGTCGCCCACAAAAGACCGCTTGGCAGACCGAGGTCGACCCACTCGCCGGAGGATTGGTCAGTCGGATTAGTCGAGGTATTTGGGTCGGTGGTGTCGTCCCTTTCGCAAGAGGCCATACCGAGTGTCAGCAACACGGCGGATGCAAGAATGCATACCTTTTTCATAAGGTGCTTGATTCTGTTATGAATTACACTGATTTTGAATAGAAACAAGATAAAATCAGGTAAACTGAATACCTTATCATTGGACAATATCCAACCTGCCTACAGTTCCACTATTGTCCGTTTCGCCGTGTCGATTACATATTCCACGTCCTCGTCCGTAAGGCGGGTGTAGAGCGGCAGNNNNCTCGTTCGCAAAGAGGCGGTAGGCGTTGGGGTAGTCGGCTATGTCGAACCCCATACGCCGGTAGGCGGTCATCATGGGCAGCGGCTTGTAGTGTACATTGCAGGCCACGCCGCACTCGGCCATACGCTCAATAAAGCGGTTGGCATCGTCGCGCGTGCGTCCATTGAGCCGCATCAGGTAGAGATGCCCGCTCGACGCGAAGTCGTCGCCATAGTGCCTGAGCAGCGAAAGGTCGAGCGACGAGAACTCCTCATCGTAAAGCGCCACAATTTCGCGGCGGCGAAGCAAGAGTTCGTCGTAACGGTCGAGTTGGGCCAAGCCGATAGCGGCCATAATGTCGGTCATATTGCATTTATACCACGGCCCTACGATGTCGTACTCCCACGCTCCGGGGCGTGTTTTGGCGAGTGCATCTTTGCTTTGGCCATGCAACGAAAGCAGCTGGCAGAGGCGGTAAAGGTAGTCGTCGGTGGTCTCGCCGTCGGCAACGGGTGGCAGCGGTTGGAAGCCAGTGGCCGGCAGGTGGCCCTCTGTGTCGGGCAGACGCCAGGTGAGCGCGCCGCCCTCGGCTGTGGTGAGGTTCTTCACGGCATGAAACGAGAAAGAGGTGAAGTCGGCAATCGAACCACAGGGCTTTCCGTGCCAGCTGGCTCCGAAAGCATGTGCGGCATCGGCCAGCACCACTATGCGCCCGAAATATTCCTGCAGCGCACTGGAAGCCCGGAATATGGAGCGTCGGGCTTCGACAATGCTGAATATGCGGTCGTAGTCGCACACTATGCCGCCCAAATCGACGGGTATGATAACCTTGGTGCGACCAGTTATGGCATCGGCCAGCCGCTCGTAGTCCATTTGCACGTTGTCGGCCTGACTGTCGACCATCACAGGCGTGGCTCCTACATGGCAAACCACGCTGCAGGTGGCCGTGTAGGTGTAGGCCGGCAGGATAACCTCGTCGCCCTCACCGACACCGAGCAGCCGCAAGGCCGTCTCCATCGCAGCGGTGGCGGAATTGAGACACACGGCCCTGCGTGTGCCGCACCGTTCGGCTATACGGTGCTCAAACTCCTTGGTTTTGGGACCGGTGGTAATCCAGCCCGAGAGAATGGCCTCGGAAGCCAGACGCGCCTCACTCGCAGTCATATCGGGTGGCGAAAAGGGTATATTTCGCATATCGGGGTTATTGCTGATTGTTTATGTTTTGATTTTGCTTGTAAGCCTACCGTTTCCCAACACTTGAAGTGCGGTGCCACAACCGGCAAACGCAGTCACTCCATCCTTACACGGGGGTCGATCACACCGTAGAGGATATCGGTAATTATGTTAATTATCACCAAAAGCAGGCAGATAAACAGTATGCAGCCCATGACCACAGGGAAGTCGTATTTTTCCAGTCCGTCGACAATAACAATGCCCATACCCTTCCAGTCGAACACATATTCCACAAACACCGCGCCGGCCATCAGCCCCGCGAGCCAGCCCGACGCGGATGTGACTATGGGGTTCAGGGCGTTGCGCAGGGCGTGGTGCACCACCACCTTGCGATAGGGCAACCCTTTGGCGCGCGCAGTGCGGATATAGTCCTGCGAAAGCGCGTCGAGCATTGAGTTTTTCGAAAGCTGCGTGAGCGTGGCCAATGGGCGTATGCCGAGTGTCAGAGCGGGCAGTATCAAGTTTTTGAGGTCGAGATATTCGCCGGTGCCGTAGTCGTCGACGGTGAAAAGGTTGCCAAACATGTTGAGGTGGGTCACACCTGCCAACACATAGGCAAAAAACCATGCAATCAGGATGGCAGCAAAGAACGAGGGCAACGACATGCCAAGCGTGGAGAGAACGAGCGCGAGACGGTCGATCCAGGTGTCTTTGT
>CAJONE010000132.1 GCA_905235855.1 uncultured Bacteroidales bacterium | reverse complement strand
GTTTTTCGGGTTCGCCGAGTTGTTTGTTTTTATTGGTCTGATGCATTACCAGTTATTCGGGTAATATAAAAAGTAAAAACACTACATCTTCTTTCTTTTAACAGAAAATTCTGTTAAATAAATGCGAATTTGTTTGACTATATCAAATAAAAAGCCTATCTTTGCACGAGAATCAATAGAAAACGATGTCCAAACAAACTAAAACCAGTTGAATTATGGAGAAACTTACAAGCAAGGAAGAAGAAGTAATGGAACTGATTTGGTCGCTCGGCCAGTGTGCCCCAAAGGATGTCGCATCACTTTATCCCGAACCGCAACCCAGTGCCAATGCCATTGCCCAGGTGTTTCAGGCGCTGGAGAAGAAAGGCTATCTGACGCACGAACCGAAGGGACGCGGCTTTGTCTATCGTCCTATCGTGGACAAGCAGGCATACGGTCGGGGGCGCTTGTCGAGCGTCATCAATCGTTTTTTCAGCGACTCATACATGAGCGTCGTGTCAGCCCTGATGCAGGAGGAAAAGGTCACTGAGGCTGATCTGCTGCAATATCTGGCCGACCTAAAGCGTAAGGAGGGCTGACGCATGGCTACATTCATTATCTATGCCATCCGTTGGGCAGTGACGCTGACGTTGCTCTACTCGCTCTACAGGCTTCTGCTGCAGCGCGAGACGTTCCACCGTCTGAATCGTGCCGTGTTGCTGGCAATCCTTGTGATGAGTCCGCTGCTGCCGTTCATACCGCTGCATACAGATGAACCGACAGCCTTTGATGAGGTACTTACTAAAATTGAGGAGCCGCTGATGAGCCCGTCATCTGATGCGAATAATACTGATGCCACACTCCTTGTCCAAGAAAGCGAGGACGCCGCATCGGTTCTTTGGGTGCGCTATCTGGCATACATATATATAATAGGCGTTGCCGTCGCACTCGCTGTTTATATGTTCCGTTTGCTGGCGCTGATGCGTGTCATACGTCGCAGCCGTCGCATATCGCATCCGATAGTTCCGAAAGATGTTCATCTGATGCTGGATATGAGAATCACACAGCCCAGCAGCTGGATGCACTGGATCTTTATCGGACCTATCGACCTGAAGCAGAACGCCGAGCTGGTGCTTCGGCACGAACTGGCACACGTGAGGATGAGACATTCGTGGGACGTGATTCTCTGCGACCTCACCTGCCGTCTGCTGTGGTGCCTGCCCTTCGCCTGGATGTTGCGGCAAGACCTGGTGGATGTGCATGAGTTTCAGGCTGACGAGGCGGTATTGCAAGGTGGCGTGACGCTGGAAGACTACGAGCACCTGCTGGTGCGCAAGGCCGTACAGACACAGATTCTGCCCATCATAAACACCCTACGCCGTGGGGCAGTGAAGAAACGTTTCGCCATGATGCACAGTGCTCGTTCGTCACGATGGTCACGACTCAAACTGTTGTATCTTGTCCCGGCCCTCACCGCCTGCTTGTGGGTGTCGGCCAAGGCCGAGGTATATGCGACCTATCTCAACGGAAAACTTGTTACGCAGGAAGAACTTAAGGATCTTGATCGCAACACCATCGATCACATCGATGTGATTCATAGTCAAAAAAGGTGTTTGTAGAGACGGTCTCCGTCCCGTTGAGGAGGATGTTGTCGATGTTGGACAGCACACGCTCAGTCATCTCGCGTTCATAATCCATGGCCCGCCGCTCATCACCGAACAGGTCGAGTTCGGGCTGAACGGAGAGTTCACGCCGACGGATCCAATCGAGGCCTTGCCGGCGAAGAGCGGACAGCATGGATTCGTCATTTGCAATGCCGACGGTATGGATTTCCTTGTATTTTCCACGTAATTTCTCAACAACGACCACACTTGTTGTGCCGGAACGATTCTTTTTGAAGCGGACAAACATGATTTTTGTGTTAAAAAAACTTTTGCGCCACCCATTTTCGGGTGGCGCAAAATTACAAACAATTTATTATCAAGCTGTTATGTTTTTAGTTAAAAATGAGTGACGAAGTCAGGAGAATGGCGTTCAATACCTCAAAGCATTGTTCAAAGGCAAGAAACCTATCTGCGAAAGAGTTCTGAAACTTGATGCAGAGCGATACCAGAAAGGAGAT
>CAJONE010000131.1 GCA_905235855.1 uncultured Bacteroidales bacterium | reverse complement strand
GAATTTGCAGCCCGACCCCAGTTTCAGGTTCGAGTTGGGGTTGTGTACCACAGTGGCACGGTGCTGTCCGAGCATACGTATCTCGTCGCTGTCGAGGTGCAGGCTATGGGCTCCTATCAAACGGTCGCCACAGCGGTCGAGCACACCGAGTTTGTCGAGCCTGGCGTAAGGGCGCAAGCCGTAGTTTTTCACCGATTCTGCCACCTCGTTTTCGGTTTCCGACATGTGGATATGGTAGTGGAGACCGCGTTCGACAGCAAAGTCGGCCAGCCATATCAGCGACTCGCCCGAGACAGTATAGGGGGCATGTGGCGCAACCACAGGGCAAATCGTCTCTTGTCGGGCAGCTGACGGCAGGTTGTCGTACCACTCGGTGATGTCGTGTTTCAATTTTTTTGCCGCATCGGGATTGAGGAAATCGAAACATGTGTAACCAATCATCGCACGAATTCCAGAATCGGCAACCGCCTGGATTTCAGAGGTTGTGTAGAAGTACATGTTGTTAAACAGAGTGGTGCCGCTTTTTATCATCTCGAGGCAGGCAAGCCGTGTGGCCCAGTAGACGATATCGTCGTCGAGGTTGCGCTCCGCAGGCCAAATCCACTCCTGCAGCCACTCTTGCAGCGGATGGTCGTCGCCATAGCCGCGAAACAGGGTCATGGCCGCATGGGTGTGCATATTGGCAAAAGTGGGAAATAGAGCCTTGCCGCGCGCATCGATAATGATTACGGAATTGTCCGTGCCGTTTGTTTCGGCGCATTTTGAACTTACGGTCTCTGCGTCACATTTGTTCACACAGGCCGTTGCTTCTTTAAACGAAACTGGCATCGGCAAATTCTTGCCAATGCCGGTAATCGTATTGTTTTCAATCAATACGGATGTCGTTTCGCCCTGAAACAAAGCATCCTTTATAAACAATGTCATTGATTTATCAGTTTTTGGTTGTCGCAATTTGCAGTCGCGCCGAGATTTTCAGGCAAGCCTTCGTGTGACGACGCAAAGCGTTATTGCACCATGATAAGTATGTCGTTCTGTTGGCCTTTGACCACACCGCCGCGTATGACGAACTTCTGCTCGTCGCCGTCTGACACAACGATGCGCACGGTCCCCGCCTTGAGCGCGGAGATGATGGGGGCGTGGTTCTCCATGATTTCGAACAGGCCGCCCACACCAGGCAGTTGTGCGAGTTTTGCCGGCCCCTCATACAGGGTGCTGTCGGGTTTTATGATTCTTACGTTCATCGGAAAACTGTATTATCTGAAAAAATCGGAGTACTCTGAGACAGGTCGGAGTACTCCGAATAAGCTGACAATTGGAACTTATTTTGCGGTTTCGGCCAGGATTTTTTCGCCCTTTTCGATTGCCTCTTCGATTGTGCCGACGAGCAGGAATGCCTGTTCGGGGAGATAGTCAACCTCGCCGTCGAGAATCATGCCGAAGCCCTTGATAGTGTCCTCGATGTTGACGAACTTGCCCTCCAAACCGGTGAAAGCCTCGGCCACAAAGAATGGCTGCGAAAGGAAACGCTGTATGCGGCGTGCACGCGAAACGACAAGTTTGTCCTGCTCGCCGAGTTCTTCCATACCGAGGATGGCGATGATGTCCTGCAGCTCGTTGTAGCGTTGCAGAATCTGTTTTACGCGCTGTGCGGTGTTGTAGTGCAGGTCGCCCACAATCTGCGGGGAGAGGATGCGCGAGGTTGAGTCGAGCGGGTCGACAGCGGGGTAGATGCCCAACTCGGCGATTTTACGGCTCAAAACGGTTTGGGCGTCGAGGTGAGCGAACGTGGTGGCCGGTGCGGGGTCGGTCAAGTCGTCGGCAGGCACATAGACGGCCTGAACCGAGGTGATGGAGCCGCGTTTGGTAGAGGTGATGCGCTCCTGCATGAGACCCATCTCAGTGGCCAGTGTGGGCTGGTAACCCACAGCCGATGGCATACGGCCCAGCAGTGCCGACACCTCGGAACCGGCCTGGGTGAAACGGAAGATGTTGTCGATGAAGAGCAGGATGTCGCGTCCGCCGGTTTTCTCGTCGCCGTCGCGGAAATATTCAGCCAGAGTCAATCCGGCCAATGCTACACGGGCACGGGCACCGGGGGTTTCGTTCATCTGGCCGAACACCATGGTGCATTTCGAATCTCTCAAAGCGGACTTATCGACTTTCGAGAGATCCCAGCCGCCTTCTTCCATACTCTTGTTGAACTCTTCGCCGTATTTGATAACGCCGGCCTCGATCATTT
>CAJONE010000130.1 GCA_905235855.1 uncultured Bacteroidales bacterium | reverse complement strand
GTTTCGCCGCGTTCGACGTGTCCCTTAGGCATGTCCCAGCGTCCGTTGCGGTAGATCAGCAGCCAGTCGGAGTTGCGGTTGACCACTGCGCCCCCTGCGGCCTCCACCCACTGAAAATTTTCGTGCAGGTAGGCGAGGAGCTGTGCGTTGCTTATGTCGGGTGCAGTCACACGTTTCGCGCCACCTGTGAGTCGGGCAACGGCCTCCTCGACCGTTTTGGGTGCGGCCTGCCTGTCGGCAGACAGGGCCTGCCCACCGTCGTGCAGCGTTTCGCCAACAAGCAACATTCCGTTTTGGTAAGATAGCATCATGGTGATATAAAATTTGTTACAGCCAGTTCTTTATATTTATAACGTGGTTTCAAAAAAAAAATGTATTTTTGCGCTATGAAAACAACCGAAATCACAGCAGTGCAGACTGCAAAATCGCTACTGCAAGTCAAAGCCATAAAGCTTAACAACGAAAATCCGTTCACATGGGCATCGGGTCGCAAGTCGCCAATCTATTGCGACAACCGGGTTACCCTGTCGTTTCCCGAAATCCGCACGTTTATCCGCCAGCAATTTGTCGAAACCATCAACGAGTGTTTCGGCGACTGCGATATGATTGCCGGTGTCGCCACAGGCGGCATTGCGCAGGGCGTGCTTGTGGCGCAGGATCTCTGCAAACCCTTCGCCTATGTGCGCTCGGAGCAGAAAACCCACGGCCTCACCAACCAGATTGAGGGCGACGTGCGCGAAGGCCAGTCGGTTATCGTTATCGAGGATCTCGTTTCGACCGGCAAGAGCAGCCTCAACGCCGTACACGCTTTGCGCGAGAAAGGTTGCAGGGTGAAAGGCATGGTGGCCATATTCACCTATGGCCTCGATGTTGCCATCAAGAACTTCAAGGAGGCTCAGGTGGAGCTTCAGACTCTGACGAACTACAACACCCTCATTGCCGTTGCCCGCGACGAAAACTATATCAGCAACGAGGAGATGTCGTCTCTCGCCGACTGGCGCATGAACCCCGAAAAATGGTCGGACGACCGGATTGCAATGGGGAAGTGACACATCAGGAAAGCTGAAAATTGAAAACGCCGAGCTCCATATTTCTTTTCTGCCTCCTGTGGCTGTGCTTTTTTTGGGCGGCTCCCTTTTGTGGCCGAAGCCAAACCGTCTCGAACGTGGCGTTCAGTCTCAACGACAAGGAGCTGACCGTTACCTATTCGCTCGATGCCAAAGCCTCCATTCGTATGCGTGTGGTCTCGAACATTGGCGGCGTGGTCTATGTGAGCGACCCCATCCAAAACCTAAGCGGCGATGTGGGTCCCAACGTCGCGCCAGGCGACAACAAGCGCATCATGGCTTTCGATATGCCCGAAATCCGTGGTCTCGACACAACCGAGTTCAACTTCATAGTCGAAGTGGACGACGGTTCGCTGTGTGTTTACATCAACAGCTTGGTGCTCAAGATGTTGCCCGTCGAGGGTGGCACTTTTATGATGGGTCACGGCAAACGCGATGCTGCGCTATATCACTGTGAGTCGGCCGAACCTGCCCACAAGGTCACCGTGGGCGACTTCTACCTTGGCCAGTTTGAGGTGACGCAGGAGCAATGGTATAGGGTAATGGGAAGGACGCACTATGGCAACAACAATAGTATCCTCGGAGATAATACTCTCGCATCTTATCCTGTAACGTATTGTTTGTATTGGAATGAGTTACGAGGAGATCACAATAAATATTCAGCAGACAGTTTTACGGTTGATGGGAATACTTTTATGGGAAAACTACGGTTGAAAACTGATAAAAACGGTTTTGACTTGCCAACAGAAGCACAATGGGAATATGCTTGTCGTATTGGAACACGATCTGCCTTGAATGACGGGACAAATCTTACAGGTGTTTTTGGATGCAATAACCTGAATCGTTTAGGGCGATATTATTCTAATGGATTTAATGGAAGCGACGAACGGCACTGGGATAATCCGCCGCAGCACAACACAACAGAAAAGGTGGGGTGTTATTTGGCCAATAGTTATGGAATCTTTGATATGCATGGCAATGTCGGTGAGATTTGTAGGGATACGTACACGTGGAACGAAAGCATAAATCTTGGAAAAGAATCCTCTGTTGATCCACTGCATGTCGCCCAAAGTGATTTACATCATACCCAATGCCGATGCATAGTGCGTGGGGGCAACTGGTATGAATCGGCATCGTCTTGCCGTGCAGCGGCTAGACTACTGATCATGACGTCTGATGGACAGGAGACAAAAGGAACGGGTTTCCGCATCT
>CAJONE010000129.1 GCA_905235855.1 uncultured Bacteroidales bacterium | reverse complement strand
AAATTCGATGCCACACCCGAGGTCAATGTCACCTATCGCTGCACCACACTCCACGAAGCCCAACAGCTTATGAAAGACCGCAAGGTTCACGGCATTCTGTATTTCCCGAACGACTACGGACAGCGAATGGCCGACATCAAAACCGCGAGGGCCTGCCTGTTCTGCGACATGAGCAGTTTCCTCTACTACCGCAGTGTCTACTCGGCTGCCAGCACTGTGCTTGTCGACGAGATGCACGAGGTGCAGCTTATGCGCTACGCCATGACAGGCATCACTGGCGTTCAGGCCGACGAGCTGGTCACGCCTATCGGCTACGACGACGTGAAACTCTATTCGCCAGCCGGCGGCTTCACATCGTTTCTCGTACCGGCTCTGCTCGTCCTGGTGCTGCACCAGACCATGTTTCTCGGCATCAGCATCCTCTTCGGCACCAAGCGCGAGGACCGTCTGACTGTCGAGCGAATCCCGTTTCACCTACGTCACCGCCACACTCATCGCGTCACCTTTGGACGTGCACTCGCCTACATGATGGTCTATATTCCGCTCTATGTCGTTGTTCTGGTGCTTATGCCACGTTGGTTCGGACTGCCGCACATCGGCTCTGTCAACACTCTCATATTGTTTATGCTGCCGTTTATGCTGGCCACCGTTTTCTTCTGCATGACCGTCTGTTCTCTTGTGCGCGAACGCGACACGGGTGTGGTCTGCTGCATCTTTTTCAGCGTGTTGCTGCTGTTCCTCTCGGGTGCCATTTGGCCGCAATGCAACATGCCGCGTTTCTGGCGCGCCTTCTCCTACCTGTTCCCCTCCACACCTGGCATTCAGGGATTCATCGGCATCAACTCGATGGGAGCCACTCTCAATGGCGTGAAACCTTACTACCTGATGCTTTGGATCCAAACCGGATTCTACTTCCTGACCACGTGTGCCTCGCTGCGCCTTGCCGTTTGGCGCGACAAATCAGTCGACAACCGAACAAACCCGAACATCGCCATTGCGCCGTCTGGCAATACGTGTGTGTAGATTATCCCACACACCGTCAAATCAGGCGTTATTCAAAGTTTTTTCTCAAAAGAAACCTGTTTTTCGACAAAATGTGTAATTTCGCATTGCGAAACGGCACTCAAAGACAACAACGACAACTACACACATTAAAACGCTATGGCAAAATACATAGGAGCACACGTCAGCGCGAGCGGAGGTGTTTGCAACGCCATTTTGGCGGCTGAGGCAATCGGAGCCAACGCTTTTGCTCTGTTCACCCGCAACCAGCGCAGCTGGGTGAGCAAACCCCTTTCAGACGAGGAAATTCACGCTTTCCGCGACCTTTTGGCCGAGCGTGGTTTCGAACCTCAATATGTGCTGCCGCACGACAGCTATCTTATCAACCTCGGCTCGCCCGACGAAGAGACCCTCAACAAAAGCCGCACGGCTTTCCTCGACGAGATGCGGCGGGCGCAACAATTGGGGCTGCAACTGATGAACTTCCATCCCGGAAGCCACCTGAAGAAAATGAGCGAGGAGGATTGTCTCGACCAGATTGCTCGCGAGATTAACCATGCACTGCAACTGACCGAAGGCGTGACGGCGGTAATCGAAAACACCGCCGGACAGGGGTCTAACCTCGGCTGGCGTTTCGAGCATCTGGCACGCATTATCAACGGCGTGGACGACAAGAGCCGCGTAGGCATCTGCATCGACACATGCCACACACTGGCTGCCGGCTACGACATTTCAAATGAAATGGGCTACAACTTCACCATGGATGAGTTTGAACGGGTAGTGGGATTCAAATATCTGCGCGCCGTTCACCTCAACGACAGCAAGAAAGGCGCCGGCTCGCATGTCGACCGCCACGAAACTCTCGGCAACGGCTGCATCGGGACCTGGTTTTTCGAGCGATTTATGCACGACGAGCGGTTCGACAATATGCCCATCATACTCGAAACCCCCGACCCTATGCGCTGGGCCGACGAAATCAGCTGGCTGCGGAGCTTGTAGCCATTACTCAGATTACTCTGATTATTCAGATTACTCCGATTACTCAGATATTTGTAACTTCTCGTAACGAATTCTGCCACACACCGCACGGCGAACAGTCCGGCTGGGGGCGGCGGAACGGAACAAAGCTAATTCTGAGAACGCACGGCGCGCACACATAGTCCGACGTAGCGGTAGTAGTCGTTGATCACGTACTGGTAGCCCGAATTGAAGTTCACGCGCCACGCGAAGTACGGGCGCGACTCGTAGAGCGACGCAGACCAGTAGTTGCCGCTAGATC
>CAJONE010000128.1 GCA_905235855.1 uncultured Bacteroidales bacterium | reverse complement strand
TAGGGATGCGGAACAGCTGTGAGCCGTTGCCGAGATAACCATCGGTGAGCAGGATTACAGGGGTCATGTGCTCCAATGCAATCTTGGCTGCATTGTAGGCCCAATAGAAGCAGTTGGCACTGCTCGATGCGGCCACCACCACAAGCGGAGCCTCACCGTTGCGTCCATAGAGAGCCTGATTGAGGTCGCTTTGTTCGGTCTTGGTGGGCAGACCCGTCGAGGGGCCGCCACGCTGCACGTCGACCACCACAAGCGGAAGTTCGACCATCACGGCCAGGCCGAGAGCCTCGCTTTTGAGCGAAAGGCCAGGACCCGACGTGGAGGTGCAGGCCAACGCGCCAGCATAAGAGGCGCCGATTGCAGAGCATACGCCAGCAATTTCGTCCTCGGCCTGAAACACGCGGGCACCAAGTGATTTGTGTTTCGAGAGTTCGACCATCACGTCGGTGGCCGGAGTGATAGGATAGCTGCCAAGGAAAAGCTGGCGTCCGCTGCGCTCCGAAGCGGCCAGAAGACCCCATGCGGTGGCCACATTGCCGGTGATGTTGCGGTATTTGCCCTTGGGCATCTCAGCGTGGGCGACTTCGAAGATGTGGGAGTGCATAACCTCCAGTTTGTCGGCATATTCGTAACCGGCACTCAGCACGGCTTTGTTGAGTTTCACCACATCGGGTTTCTTGGCGAACTTGCGCTCCAAATAAGCGAAAGTCTGATCGAGAGTCTTGTGGGTGGCATAGAAAACGATGCCGAGGGCAAACATGTTGCGGCACTTGTCGGCGGTTTTCTTGTCGGCACCCTGCTCCTGCCCTATCTTGGCTGTGAAGGAGGTGACGGGAGCCTTGATGATGGTATAGGCACGGTCGAGTTCGTCAGTGAAGGGGTTTTCGGTGTAGCCGGCCTTCTCCATAGCCTCATCGGTGAAGGTGTCGATATCGACGATGACTGTGGCACCTTTCTTGGCCCACTTGAGGTTCGATTTGAACGAAGCCGGGTTCATGGCGATAAGGATATCACACTTGTCGCCCGAGCTGTAGATGTGGTTTCCCACATGCACCTGATAGCCCGAAACGCCCGCGATGGTGTTGTGCGGGGCGCGGATTTCGGCTGGGTAGTCGGGGAATGTTGCGATGTCGTTGCCCGTGAGTGCGGATGCATCCGAGAAGAGAGTGCCGGAAAGTTGCATTCCGTCACCCGAATCGCCCGCAAAACGCACCACAAGGTCTTCCTTATTGCATATCTGGTCTTGTGACATTTGTTTGTATGGTGTTTTTTGTTAATATTTTGTTTTGCTAATAGGCTGCAAATGTACAACTTTTTGTTTGCAACATTGTATTTGCGCCATTTTAATTTGGAACAACATTTCAACAGGCCATCCAATCGCTCGCAATGTCAGCAACTTAAGTTGTTAATATCTATGCCTGACAATGCAATCCGCATGTCCTGTAAGTTAGCCGTGACGTTGCCTCCCAATGCAGTTCGGCGACGCACATACAAACAAAACATATATGCAAAATTGCAGATTGCGAACAAGTAAGAAGCGCCGGATTGTCAATCTGGCACAAGGTAAAGACTCACAACGTGTAAACAAGGGTTATTTCTTGAGAACTTTGCGCGTTTCAACACCCTTGCCAGTCACGAACTTGAGCATATAGGTTCCTGACGCAAAGGACGACAAATCGATCGCAAATTGCGTCTGCCCCGCACTTTGGCACGAGAGCAGTCGACCATACATATCGAACACCTGCACCTCTTGAATGGGATTTGCCTCAGAACAAACCAAGACATTGCCTGTCGTGGGGTTCGGGAATAGTTTGGAAATCACCGTCGAAGGCTCGTCGATGGCGACTTCGGGTTGCTCTGGTTCCTCTGGGTCGGTGGGAAGTTCGGGGCCACGGATGCCAATGATTATGGCGTGGTTGCTATTGAACCCATAAGTGCTGCAGTTGGTGAGCGCGTAGTAGCCGTTCTGCGTTCCGCCCCATCCCCAGTTGAAATGGAAATAGTTGTCGTCGCGATAGCCGTCGCAGGTCCACACATGCCCGCCGTAGTTGCCGCTTCCGCCATACATAAACGGAGCGCCTTCGTTCAGTTCACCCTTCAAATAGCTGAGCCACACTGTCGCGGAGGTGTTGCCCCGCTCGATGTAGCGTACGGTGGCGGGATAGCCGAAATATGTCGGGAGCGCGCTTACGATGTTGTTCGAATTGGCCACACTCGCATCAGTGCCGTATCTCATATTAACCGCCACACCGCAGTGAGTAGCGACGGCCTCGACACAGCTGTCGGGATGGTTCGAAACGGTGAGTTTGTCGGGCATAGCCGAGTAGCGGTAGGTCGTGGCGCCGAAGTTGGCCGAGAGTGTGCCATAGCCGGTGGCGTTGTAGGAATGGCTGCCTGTGCCCGTAGTGGGATAGCGCCAGTATCGCATCACCTGCCCCATCACCAAGGCACCGCACCCTACTGCCGCGTGGCCGCCATAGGCCGAATTGCCGCTTGCGTCGGCAGGACAGAGGTCGTTATAGTACTTTGTTTGGTTCCACTCATTGTTGCCCAGCAACGGCTCAACAACCACATTACCGTCTTTCCGATCGGATGCGACTCCGGAAAGCAGATTTTGCCACTGCCGCAGCGTTGCCTCGTCGCTATTTTGCTTGCTGACAACCGCATATTGTATCTCCTCGGTGTATCCGTCAAGGAAAAAGCGCAGATTGGCCGGCATTCCTTCCGCCATAAAGCCCCCCTCGTCCGAGAAGGCCAGGATGGGCGGCACCAGGTCGTCGCCTGCCACGATGACAAACCCCTCCGAGTTGATATTCACAGCATAGAAACTAGGCCACTCGCCGTTATCGCCATGCAGTGCAGCCGCCTCATAAACGATTGTAGCGGTAAACTGTTCGGATGCCCGTTTGAATTTGGAGGCAAAAAAATGTGATGCAACCGTGCGCGCGGTCGATGTGTCAACGGGCTCGGCCTTCGCGTAAACCGACAACATAGCGGTCAAAGCCAGGATAATGATATATTTCGATTTCATAATTACTTGCGATATTGATGCTACTGAACCTTTACTATTTTCTGATACGAAACCACCTTTCCGTTCACTATCAGGTGGATGAAGTAGATGCCATCGGGCCGATCAGTCAAATCCACCGTGCCGATGCCATTTGCCATATTGTCCGAAAACAACAGCTTGCCGCAGTCGTCATAGACACGGTAGCGGCAAACCTTGTCGTCAATGCTCTGGCTTTCGATGAAAAACCGTCCCGTTGCGGGATTGGGATAAACGACGAGTTTAGGGGTTGCCTTTTCGCCGTGGGCAATACCCTCGGTCGGCGTTGGAGGTGTGGCAGTGACGGGAACCACACCAAGTATTGCCCCCTGGTCGTAAGAAAAGTTTTGATTCGACGGGGTCATGTCGTCGATTTCGAAAAAACCGTCGTACGAGCCCTTCAAGCCCCAGTTGAAATGGAAAAAGTCGTTGGCATCGTAGCCGTCGCAGATGAAACAGTGACCGCCCGAGTTCGACGAGTTAAAGCCATTGTAGATGATGGGGATCCCCTCGTCGAGGTTGCTTTTCAGCATCGCCATCCAAGTAGCCTTGTCGTAGCGGATGCGACGCTCGCCGTGCAACTCGCTGCTATAGCCGAAAAAATCCTTCAATGCCTGCTCGGCATTGACTGGGTGAGACAAAGTGTTAAGCACATACGCCGTCGAATTGTTCGACGTATAGTAGGTTTCGATAGCCACACCACAGTGGTAGAGCAGCATCGCTACGGCATCGTTGTTGCTGCCAGTGCAGCTGTTCGGCATTGCGTCCCAATTGTATGTAGCCTCCGAAAAATCAACGCTGTGCGACGTGCCGTTGCTGCTGTACGAGTGCGAACCGATGCCGTGTTCGGGATATTTCCAATAGTGCATCAGCTGGCCCATAGCCACAGCCACGCAGCCCACAATCGTGTTTGCCGGGCAGTAAGCGTTGT
>CAJONE010000127.1 GCA_905235855.1 uncultured Bacteroidales bacterium | reverse complement strand
CCCGCCAGCACCGCCGCCAGCAACAGGAATCCTGCTATCCGAAAGAACCTCCTCATAAATCTTGTTTTGTTATATAACGAAAGCAGCAATAGAATATTGTGATCAGAACAGCCGTTGACGCTTTGAGCACATTCGAAATTAATATAATAAAATAATGCGAAAAACACGTTAACGTAATAACGCATTGTTGATACACAGTCACTAACACATTCCCGCATTCACCTTGCCTGCTTCGCAGACAGGCGTTGAGCATAGCTGAATAATTTTTACTCAAACGAAAAACACATTCACACATTTTATAAACGCATTCTGCCCCGCTCCGCAGGAGGCACCGAAGTTGTCCAGTGGGAAAAGCACGCCCTTTAGGACAACGTAAACATGAAAACGTGCGGAGGGCTGGAGCAAACGCATTCTGCCCTTGTCGGCAAAAACGCCGCCAATGCACGGCAAAAACGCATTAACATTTGTATTATTGCACTTTTTTTAGTGCATATTTTGTTATAAATGCACTTTTTTTAGTGCATATTAAAAATATTTCGTATCTTTGCAGCCGGAAACAAAAACGACAACTCACCATGATTGACGATGTATTATACGAGTTTATGCGCGAGCAGCTGGCAACGACAAGCCATGATTTTGTGCGTTATTTATATCCACAAATTGATTGGACATTGCGGATGTTCGGTCTTGTGGGCCCGCGAGGCGTGGGTAAGTCAACCTTCATAAAACAGCATATAATCTTCGAAAAAGACAACCAAAAGGCGCTCTATATCTCGGCCGACCACAGTTATTTTGCCAACCACACGCTCTTGGAGGTGGCCTCGGAATGGAACAAAGAAGGGGGCTCTCATCTGTATATCGACGAGATACATAAATATGAGAATTGGTCGACAGAACTAAAAAATATCTACGACGGTTATGGGGCGTTGAAAGTAGTTTTCACAGGATCGTCGGTGCTCGACTTGCTCAAGGGGCAGGCCGACTTGAGCCGTCGCGCTGTCATGTACACCATGCAGGGACTCTCGTTCCGCGAATATCTTGAGATGTTCCACAGCATCAAGATGCCACAATACTCGTTGGAGGATGTTATCGCCAACAAAGTAGACGACACCGTGCTTCCCCATCCGCTTCCACTCTTTAGGCAGTATCTCCAGGATGGTTACTATCCTTTCAGCAAAGAAGGTGCATTCCGGTCGCGACTCGACCAAATTATCACCCAAACCCTCGAATCCGACATCCCGCAATATGCCTCCCTCTCCGTCTCCACGGGACGCAAATTGCGTAGGCTGATGGCCATTGTGGCGCAGAGTGCTCCTTTCAAACCCGACTATTCCAGCATTGCCAACGCCCTTGGTGTCAGCCGCAATGTGGTGCCCGACTATCTTATATATATGGAACGAGCGGGGATGATTGGCCAGCTACGTGATGAGACTGGTGGGGTGAGAAGCTTGGGAAAGGTGGAGAAAACCTATCTCGACAACACCAACATAATGTATGTCCTTGGGGCGGACAGTACCAACAAAGGCAACCTGCGTGAGACCTTCTTTTTCAATCAGACGCGAGTAGTAAGCGATATTATCTCATCAGGAGTTTCCGATTTCATCATTGGCGACCACACCTTCGAGGTTGGCGGTAAAAAGAAAGGAAAGAAACAAATTGAGGATGTTGCCAACGGCCATATCGTGAAAGACGACATAGAGTACGGCCACGGAATAAGCATACCGCTGTGGACGTTTGGGCTGCTCTATTAAACAACAACTCCCGCATTAACGCATTCACACGTTCACACATTCTTAAAGCGCATTCACGCATTCTGCCTGGCTCCGTATGAGCAAAACTGCCTGTGGCCGTTTTGTCGGCCTGCGTGGTATGCCTGCGACCACTGAAAGTGTGATGAGCACCGCTTTAATACGAATTAATACAGCGAATAGCACCGTTGAAATAAGAATTAATGCAGCGAGTCAGCACCGCTGAATAATAATTAATCAAGCGAAAAACACGTTAACACATTCATAAAGCGCATTCACACATTCAAGCATATTATTTCTTCGGTGATCCTTCGGCGATGTTGGCTCGCAGTCCCATCTTCGTGGCATCTTTGATCCATCTTCGTGGGCTCTTTATTTAGGGTCATCTCTTCTACCGCTTTGTGTGGGCATAAGGGAACCCGGAAATGCTATCCTCAGTACAGAAAACCGAAAGCCCAAAGGGGTATCTTATGAGTTGTGGCGCTGTCTATATCGTCTGCGGCAACGTATGCATTTTCTTCGTCGGCAATTTGTTTGAAACCCTTGTCTTTCCCTCCATTGTTGTCAATGCGGAAGTCACCGCTTTTCAATCCACCATATTCCACTTTGTGACCTGCCGACACAAGTTGGTTGCAGAAGAAAGTCTCTCTGACTGTCCCAATCTCGGGTGCGGTGTCCGCCAAAGTGTACAACAAGTTGCTATTGTCAAGCAATATTTTATCTGGTTTCTGAAGGTCACTAATGCTGTCCACGTCCGTAAAAAGACGCTGTATCAGCGCTGCCTCCTCAAGATTTTTCAAGTATTTGAGTGTAGTGGGACGCTGGATGCCAATATTTTTAGACAACTTGGATATATCCACCTCGGTAGGGGACCATTTGCGAAAGGACCTTCAACAATGCTTTGACTTTGCGACAGCTTCCCATTTCGATTCCGCGAAACCTTGTCAGTTCCGTGTCGATGGTATAATTCACAACCGATTCAACGAGGTTCTGGTATATGGTTCGATTCTCGAAATAGAATGGATAGTAGCCCTCCTTCAGGTACTTGGAAAAATATTCCAAGGGTTGACAGTATCGTTTTACCTCTCTGCAGAAAGCATTCGGTGCCTTCAGAATCTGGTCAAGCGAAACACTTTTAACGTCAATGATTCTATTCATTGCAAGGAATTCGCGAAACGAAAGTCCCGGCATAGTGTATTGCACAAGCCGTCTTGACAGGTCCGCCTGACCGTCGTTGATTTGCAGCAACGATGAACCACTAACCACCAAGTGCAGTTCTCGATGAAGGTCGTATATCTCTTTCACTTCCCGACTCCAGCCATCGTATTTGTGCACTTCATCTATGAATAGGTAGCGGCCTCCACGCTTGTAGAACATATCTGCAGTATCCACCAGGCTGTGGCTCGTGAAATAGGATGTATCGGCCGAGCAGTAGAGTACGTGCCTGTCGTCGGGAGCAAAATGCTGCTTGATATACTGCTGCATCAGAGTTGACTTTCCG
>CAJONE010000126.1 GCA_905235855.1 uncultured Bacteroidales bacterium | reverse complement strand
GAAAATCCTGATGAAGTTATGGTAATGGTCAACCACACTCGCAAAGAAACAAAGCAACTTATGATAGCTAAAGGCATTTGCTATCTTCGTGCAGGCGATTCAAAAGGTTCTTTGCTTGTAACACCGGGTTTTGAACGTATGCAATATGTTATTCTACATACAGGTGGCGAAGATTGCCATTTGTTTCGTTTGAAAACCAAAGGCCATTTCCAAATTTGGACAAAAGAAACGCTTGAAGAGTTTGGTTTTCATCCCGAACACGCGCCATATTACGTGGTATTGCATTTTGACAACTCTAAAGAGATAGAAATGCCTAAACAGCCCAATTTGAAACAAAAAATCAATACATATCGTGCAAAGATTCGTCCATTGAGCGACTTCTTTGGAATAGATTAAAAAACATGTACACCGTCAACATATTCAAATACGACATTAATATGAAAATTATCGCATTAGAAGAGCATACCGTGGACAGTGCCATTGGTGCGGCAACCGCAGAAGTTTGCAAGAACAACGTTCCTTACTTGGACACGTTTTACCGTGCCGACATGCCCGCAACGCCCACAGCCGACAGTCTTTTCAAGATGGGCGAATACCGCCTTGACGGCTGGCCGCACATCACAGACTGTCAGCCCTCAACCATGAGCGAGCGGCCGCACTTCCAGTAACTCTGTGAGAATGACGTGTAGGATGTTCTTATGGAAAGTTGTTTTCTGCTTAGACGGAAGTTCAGTCTGTGAGCTTCATCGTTTTCATCTATTCGCCCCCAGCGTGGCAAGGTCATGCGGATACCAGTTCTTTTTCAACTGTTTGAATACTTTCGGTGCATGATTTTACGTAAAAACGATAAGGAATTCACGGAAATTTTGTAATTTCGCAACCGAATATTCATTTATATGTGTATGTAATCATAAAAACGTAGTCAACATGCGACAAAAGAAACTATTCTTCGTTCTCGCCCTGCTGTGCAGCGTGCAGGGCATGATGGCCCAGACTTCAGGATTCACGAAACTCGACCAATGTGTGGAAATCTGGAAAGAGGGGCAGCAAACCTTTTTCGGCTACCCGGCGAACCAGCAGTCGGAGATGCACGACTTCTATGAGTGGTATCTCGGAGCGGGTATGGAGGTGGTAAACCTGAATAATGCCGGCGACCCGATGACCGATAAGCCTGAGAAGATGTCATCGCAGAGCTTTGAGCGCGAGGTTATCGAGTACTTTGCACCTCTGTACGGCTTTTCCCTTGACAACGTGTGGGGCCTCGTGACCCACAGTGGAACCGACGGCAACAACCACGGCATCTACTTCGGTGCCAACTATCTGAGGAATAAGACTGGTCTTCAGCCCATCCTCTATGTGAGCGACGAGGCCCACTATTCCAACATGCGTCTGGCTCATCTGCAGAACCTCGACATTCGACTTGTGAAGAGCGATGCCATGGGGCGCATGATTCCCGAGGAACTGGAGAAATCGCTCGACACGAGCCGTCCTGTGCTCATCGTCTATGCCATGGGGTCCACCTTCAAAGGTGCTATCGACGATATGAAGGCTCTTAATGCCGTGATTGACAGCCACAGCGAGATACCCGCCGTGTACCGACATGTAGATGCTGCACTCTTTGGCGGCTATCTGCCATTCACCGAACACAGCCAGATGGTGAGCCATGAGACCATGCGCTTTGAGTCTATCGCCGTGAGCGGACATAAGTTCTTCGGCATCGACTCGCCCTGCGGACTGTTCCTGTGTACTCGCGACGTGTATGACAACCAGAACGACTTCAACGTGACCTACCTGAACGGCAACATGCGCATGATCAACTGTTCTCGCGATGCTGTGCAGCCCCTGAAGTTCTGGTGGCTCATCAAGAAGGTGGGCACCGAGGAATGGACCCGACAGGCCACCCGGCTGCTGGACTGCACCGCCTATCTCAAGCAGCAGCTCGATGCCATCGGCTGGCCCGCATGGGTGAACGACTACAGCAACACCGTATTCTTCAAGCGGCCTTCCGACGACATCATCGCCACCTATAGCCTTGCCAGGGGCTACGACGAGCATTTCGGTGGTCCGCTTGCCCACGTTGTGGTGTTGCAGCACGTAACGAAAGAGAAAATCGACGTCTTCGTCAAGGCCCTGAAGAGTGAAGCCGCCGCCCAGTAGCGTCTCCGGCTCGACAAATCCGCTGTCACAGACGAGGCAAGGAAAGTGCTACCCTCGAATCAAATCCAACCAAAGACAACTCAGTCATTATGAAAATCATCGCATTAGAAGAACATACTGTTGACCGCGCCATTGGTGCGGCAACCGCAGAAATTTGTAAGAACAACGTTCCTTACTTGGACGCTTTTT
>CAJONE010000125.1 GCA_905235855.1 uncultured Bacteroidales bacterium | reverse complement strand
GTTGCGTTTACAGCGGACGCCCGAGCCACCGCCGCGTCATCTTCGCACGCGCCTATTAATCAACAACGCGTTATTCCAATCCCGGATTATACCGATCTGTTTCTGGTAGTTCTGGGATTGCTTTTTTAACCAATCCGTAAGTAAGCCATGAAACCAACTGTATTGCTCGCAATGTTGCTTGCCGTTCACTCTGCCGCCCACTCGCAGGGTTGGCTGCAGCGGTTTTTTTCGTCAAAGGACGCCGCTGTCAAGGCCGATACTGTGGGCAACCTGCCCAAACAGACCGAAGCTTCGTCGTCGCTTTTCCTGATGGACGGGCGCTACTGGACCTGCAACGACCACGGGTGGCTCACGCTCTATGCGCTCGACACGCTCACCGCTGCCATAGCCGACTCGGTGGCCACCGGCGTTTCGGTGATCGACATGGAGGAAGTTGCCTTCGACGGTCGCTACCTCTATTTTGGCGATATGGGCGACAACAACGGTGTGCGTGGCGACCTTCGTGTGCTGCGTCTCTCGAAGGACGGCTTCGATGCGCGTCGCTTCGCGTTCGACACCATAAGTTTCCACTATCCCGAACGCACCGACAGCACGGCTCGCGATTTCGACTGCGAGGCTTTCGTTGTAACCGACTCGGCTCTGCTGTTTTTCACCAAGCAGTGGTTGTCCGGCGGCTGCGACTGCTACAGTGTGCCCAACCGTCCGGGCCATTGGGCGGCTCGCAGGCTCTTCTCGCTCCCGACCGAGGGCATGGTCACCGGTGCCTGCTTTCTGCCTGACAGCCGGCTGCTTCTGCTTTGCGGCTACAATTCGCTCTGCATCCCTTTCCTTTATCTCGCCTACGGCTACGGAGATGCCGGTTTTGACTCCGGCACACTGCAGCGCGTGCCGCTGTCGCTCGGCATCGGTGTCCAGACCGAGGGCATCGCCACCGCCGACGGACTGCACTGCTACCTCACCTGCGAGCGGCTCGACCGTTTCGGCATCAGCAATCCGGCCCAGCTTTTCCGTGTCGACCTTGGCGAATGGCTTGGCGGTTATCTCAACCCTTCGCAGTCGACGGGAAGTCCCGCCAATCATGGGCGTTTGATTGTATATCCGAATCCCACGCGCGGACGGCTTTATCTGCCGTCGCATCTGGTTGAAAGCGTCGAGGTGGTAGATTGTGGCGGTCGCACTGTACTGGTGGGCTGCAACACCGAATGTATCGACCTCGGTGGTCTGCCGCCAAGCCACTACATCCTGCGCCTGAACACCAAGTCTGGCCATGCCGAAACCGTAAGGGTTGTGAAAAAATAGTCGCTCTGCCGCATTCGCTCTATCGTTCATATTAAGTGGCACAGGCAGAAAAAAAAGTCGGAACCTGCGGGTTCCGGCCTTTTCTTGTGGAAATCGGAAACGGATTATTCGGCAATAGTTTTTGGGTCCTCGCCGTAGTCGTTTGTGCCGTGAGTGCCCTCGGTGCATGCCCATATCAGCAGGACTATTCCGCCCACGATAGGAACGAGGCTGAGTAAAACCCACCATCCGCTACGGTTTATGTCGTGAAGCCGGCGCACATTTACTGCCAAACCGGGAATCAATACGGCGACAGCATAGATTGTGTACAGCACCCCGTACTGCATGTAATAATTGAGCCCCAACATCTTGTCGAGAAACATCAGCACAAAAACGAAAATTGCGTTGAACAGGACAAACATCCAGTACTCTTTACGACGGGCGCGACCGCTAAAAACAGCGTACTGTTTCAGGCATTTCAGATACCATTTCATAATTGAAAGATTTAGTTTCTAAATAGGTGAATTGACTGTTTGCTGATTTGAAGTTCGGATATGCCGCATCTGCACGGCGCCATACCAATGACCGTAAAAAACAGAAACAATCCTCTGGCTGACGGTGCAGCCAAAGGATTGTTTTGCCACATGCGGCTCTGTTGCCGCCACATGCACATCAGTGCATACTTCTAATGTATGTTTTCGGGGGGGGGGATTTTCAGTGAGTTAAGTGTCATATTCCTGTTTTGCCCATTAGATGTAAGGTTGTGAAGGCTGGTGGTTGCGGAGCGGGTAAATATTCTATCTCACGATGAGTTTGCTCACGCTGTTCACCTTGTCGCCCGTCACGCGCACGAAATAGGCGCCTTGTGCCAGGCCGTTGAGGTCGACGCGGTGGGTGCAGCCGCTGTTGCAGTAAACCTGTTCGCTCTTGAGCGCCCGTCCGCTCATGTCCATAACCGTCACAGTCAGCGCGCCGTCGGCACCGTCGATTTGCACGGTTGTGCTGCCGTTGGCCGGGTTGGGGTAGACAAACACGTAAAACGGATTCGCCTCAATGTCGTCGATGCCGGTGTAGGTGGGTTGGTCGTCGATGCGAGTGTCGTGGCCGAGAGTGTAGACGCGCACGTCGTCAATCGCAACGCCGTTGCCGCCCTTGAAGT
>CAJONE010000124.1 GCA_905235855.1 uncultured Bacteroidales bacterium | reverse complement strand
GCTTGATCGTGCTCTCAAAGTTTGCCCTCGCGGAACCGAGTTCGATGGATTTGTACCGCTCAGCAAGCGTGTCGTAAACGGTCTTGACCACCTGCGCTTTCATATCCACGCCGAGAACGGAATGCCGGATCGTGACCCAGTCGCACAGCGATACGCGCTCCAGCGCCTGCAATTCCGCATACTCCGGCGACTGCCACAGATGCACGAACGATACACTGACGCTGACGGACGGGCTGTTGATGTCGTTCTGCTGCAGCCACTTTTCCGCTTTCTCCGCAAGGGTGCGGTTGGACACGGTTTCATCGTTGGTGAACTCGCGCGAAAAGTCCCGGACGAGGATGCGGTCGGATATGCCGGACTTGTTCTGCACCGGCATGATCGGGTCGTATTCGATGAAGTGAATGGTTGGTTCCGTCTCAAATTCCCAAACATCGGCGGTATACAGCCTGTCGTCCTTGATGGCATACGGATAGAGTGCCGTGTATGCAGATTCCAGCGAAGTTGTGACCTTGATATCCGTCATGTTTTTGCCGTAAGCGATCACGATGCCGGTGTCTCTGCCGCGGTTCTTGTGCAGCTTGAATAGTGATAGGTAACTCTCTGATATTATCTCGGAGTTTTCCCCCACTCCACACCGTGCATGCGGCTTTCACCGCACACGGCGTTCCATCAATTGATTATCAGTCTTTACTTATTCAATCGAACCAGAAAAGGTATAGCTGTTTTAATTTCATTAGTCGGTGATCGGCTCCAATTTGGCTCTCATGCGAAGTCTGTTGACTTTTGCAATTTCGTCTTTTTCAAGACAGAGCATAGAGAGATATTCTTTTATGGTTGAGTCTTTGGTTGCGTGGATGAGCCTATGCACTGGTTCTAGCACCAGCACGAGGTTATCGTAGTTGTCACTGCCGCCGTTTTTCCTTGGGGTTTTATGGTGGCAGTGTATTTCGCTCACATCTTGAAATATTCTCCCTGTGACTGCGCATCTTCCCCATTGCGCCGAAAACAACGAGATACGGTTATCCGCATATTCGCCACTTTCACTTTGAACGGTGTTCCTCATAAGAGAAAGCATAAGAGATGTGTTGATTTGCAGATTGTTATGTATCTCTTTTCTGCCACTTTCAGTATAAGGGCAGACTGTATATCTTTTTTGCATTGGGTGCTTATGTTGCACAAATCCTACGGGATAGATTGGCTCGTTTGTTCCTGTAACAAATCGGATCATTGCAGACTCGCCGTATCTTTTTTGTTCAAATTGTGAGAGGGGTCTTCCCGTTTTACTCAACCTGTTTCCACGTTGCATTTTTAATCTGTTGGTCAGCGTCGTCATGACGGCTCTCTGTACAGTTCTAAGATCCTCACAAACCATCGTTGCAATGCTGTAATAGTTTTGTATTCCTACTACGGCAGCATTGAAGAGACGGATTTCGCCTTGTTCTCCAAGAGAGCTTCGCGGGCTTTGTATTCTCTTAGCCTGTGTTATCATCTTTTGCCGCTTGTGCAACAGATTTTTGTTAGCAATGTGTGATCGTACTACCTGCTTGGTGCCCTTAGGGCACAGCTTGATTTTGAAACCGAGAAAATTTGAATACTGACGCTTTACGTTGACAATCCTTGTTTTTTCATCTGACACTTCTAGCCTTAACCGTTCCATAAGCCACTTGGTCACAGCCGTTTTGATTAGGCTTGCATCTGTTTTCGTTCGGCAGAAAACTCTAAAGTCGTCTGCATATCTGACAATGAACATTTCTTTGAGTCGAGTGTTCTGCATCGCCCTATATCCGTTGCTCTTACGCTCTCCTCCGCTGGCGTTTAGTCCAACATAGTATTTATGTGTCACGGGATTATCTTCCCATTGACTTTCTATCCAGCGGTCAAGTTCATTAAGAACAATGTTTGCCAACAACGGAGAAATGATACCACCTTGGGGCGTGCCTTTAACTGGGACGACTGTCTTTCCGTCGGGCATTTTAATAGGCGCTGTGAGCATTCGGCGTATAATGAAAATGAGTTGTTTGTCATGTATACCGAGCGACCATATTTGTCGTATCAGTTTGCTGTGATTCACGTTGTCGAAAAAGCCTTTAATGTCAAATTCAATAACGTAATGCAGATGCGACCGTTGCAATAGCCGATATGTCTTGGCTATTGCTTGTTCTACCGACCTGTTTGGGCGAAAACCGAAGCTATTTTCACTAAACTTAGCTTCGCATATTGGCTCTAAGACCTGTTTTATACATTGTTGAAACAGCCTGTCCCATATACAGGGGATGCCTAATGGTCTGGTTTTACTAGGGTCATATGGTTTTGGGATGTCTTTGCGTCTTACAGGTTTGGGGCGATAGCCATGACGGCTGCCGTTGGCAATAAATGTCACTTTATTTACTATTTCGTTAGGTGTCAACTTGCCAATATCCCCGATTGTGAGACCGTCTGTACCGGGCGTTTTACTTCCCGCATTTGTCTTCAAATTTCGATATGCTAAGAGTATATTTTCGCGGGACAAAATCACTGACATAAGATTTGTGAACTCTTGTCCGTTTTTGCTCTTTTCATACAGAGAATCGAAAGTGCTTTGCATTCCGTAGTATTCCGCATGGCGCAAATTG
>CAJONE010000123.1 GCA_905235855.1 uncultured Bacteroidales bacterium | reverse complement strand
ACCTGCACGAGGTAGTCGTACAGCTCGTCGATGTCCTCGTCGGCCGACGGGTCGATTTCAACCTTCCTGTACAGCCGCATAGTGCTCGTCAAGTTTCTTAAACACCTTGCCAAAATATTCCTCAACCGACATTCTCTTTTTCTTCTGCGTAGCAGCGCTTTTCGTCCTTGCAGGAGCGGAACAGGCGGTCGTATTCCCCGCCCGAAGCGCACTGTATGCTATGTTTTCCGTTGTGTTCATATGACAAAAGTTGTTATTCTTTTCGATTTGCAAAATTACGAAGAATTACTGGATTGGCAAGATATCATTTTTGTCTATAGCGTGTTTCCGTCGGCAGGAGCAGGTAAAGAAACAAAACAAAGTGAGGAATTGTCTCCTGCATTTTTGGAGTTTTCCGTGTGTGTGGGGGGGTAAAATCGGCGAGTTATGAGTATTATGATACATTAAAACAAATCAGAATGTGTGCCCGTACCCGTGAAAAGAAGCGTAAACTCGGTATCGTTTTGCTCCCAAAGCATCAGCCAGTCGCCCTTGATATGGCATTCCCAGGTGCCTGCATAGTTGCCAGACAGCTTGTGAGGGCGATACTCCTGTGGCAACGTGCCGTCAGCCTCCAGCAGACGGATGGCTGCTTTCAGCAGTTCCATATCGTATCCGCGCTTGCGGCAACGTTCAGTGTCGCGACGGAAAGTCTTGGTCATTCGAATTGTGTACATATTCAGATGCCTAAAGACTGGAACATTTCGTCCGATGAAGCGAAGGTTTCCACACGTCCAGCGCGGATGTCCTCCTGCGAAAGTCGGTAGCTGCTTTTGGTGGTAGGCTGCTCAGTGATGGTGAACACATCGAGCGAGCGGATAAAATCCACCACGCTTCGAGCCAATTTGTTGCGCCCGTCGTAGGATATTGTCATTGTTGCCATAGTATGTTATTTTAATTTCTGCCATAATAACGCCAACTTTTTGTTAATATTGCCCCACGGGCAACATTTTCTTCCTTTGCCCGAAAAGAACGCCGTCCCGCACGCTGGGCGTGCGGGACGGACACTCCGATTTTATTGCCTTCGCGTAAAAGATATAGTTATCTTTCGCGCACAAGATGAACCACCACATCGCCGGGGATGTCGGTCATTGGCACGATGGAGCCACTGAAGGTGCATTCGTTTTCAGTCAGACTGTTGACAGTATAGACAAAATGGTCTCCGCTACGTGGGGTGATGGTCAGTTGGTTGCCATCCACGCTCCAAGTAAAGCCATTGTTTTCGGTCACACCGTTGTCGTTGGCCAGCCCTGTGCCGTCTTCGTTCATAGTGAACAGCATGTTCTCGGGTGTCATGTCTTGTCCATTGACGGTCATGCTCTCAACTCTCCATGTGCCAACAAACATTTCGGCATTGAAGCCGTTGCCACCATTGTTGCCGCCGCCGTTGTCGGTTGTGTCATCTTTCTCGCCGCAGGCGACCATCGCTGTCATCGCAAATGCGACCATCAGAATTGAAAATACTTTTTTCATAATGATTAATGTTTAAGGGTAAAAAAAATGATTAATTGTATAACCACAAAGCCCCGGACGGATGCACCGTGCATCGTCCGATGCCGTGAATATCTTGACCAAACATATACCCCTCTCCGCTACATCTTGCGAGGGGGTAATAATCAGCGAGTTATGGATAAAGAGGCACATATTCTTTTAGTTAATGATCATTTTCGAGGCCAATATCTTATCCACTATCACCACATTGCCTTCAATATGGAAAATAATGTTCAACTGTTTGTTGTGTGTGCGCAGTTGCTTGGCGTGAGGATGGTAGTGGCGAACGGAGCGGTAGCGGCTTTCAGGAATGATGCCAGCCAGATAGCTCAACGACATAATCTCGGCCTGCAACTCACGCGCATATTTGGCTGCGTGTTCCGGAGTGCTGACAGCAACAATATAATCAGCTATATCGTTGATATCGGCAAAGACCGTGTCGAGGATTCTGACCGTATAGACCTTCATAACCTCTCCTGCACAGCCTGTTCCAATTTGTCGATAAACTCTTCGACGGTGTGTAGCCGCTCTTTTGGAGTAGCCTGCACCTGCTGAGGGCCTTGAGGTGTCTCGACCTTGCGCAAAGGCTTTGTCCTTGTGGTGTTTATGTATGCAACAGTTTCCATATCTGACTTTATTTACAATTGCAAAAGTACGAAGAATTATCGGATTGGCAAAATGTAATTTGGGTTTAATGTGTTTTCACGCGGCAGAGAGAGACAGATGAAGAAAGCCAGTGGCTTTCGATAGCGTCCCGCAGGGTGGCAAACGGAGTGCCGCCAAGCGGAGAACAGAGAAAAACAAAGAGGAAATCCTCCCGACGATTACCTGAGTAATTCGTGGGGGGGGGTAAAAATCAGCGAGTTATGGAAAATAAGTTTTTTCATTCCTTTATCAACTTGCCTTTTAATATGCGGTCGACTACAACGATGTCGTCCTCGATATGGAATACGTAAATCCACTTCTTGTTGTGCGACACCATACGTCTTGCTCCAGGATACACTTGGCGAATGGTCGCAGAGCGGCTTGCGGCGAAACAGTCGGCATAGGCGGCAAGCGAGTTGACCTCGTCAATCATCGCCAGCACATAGCGTCGCGCACTGTCGTAGGACATC
>CAJONE010000122.1 GCA_905235855.1 uncultured Bacteroidales bacterium | reverse complement strand
ATGTATGTTGACCGCCCCGCCGACATTCCACGCAAGTTCTATGGCAAGAAATACGACGTGGCCGGCTGGGACGACATACAGGTGCCCGGAAACATCGAGCTGCAGGGCTACGGTGTGCCAGTTTATGTGAACACCCGCAACGAGTTTCCGTCCAACCCGCCACACGCACCAGTCGACTACAACCCCGTGGGGTGCTATGTGACCGATTTCGAGGTGCCTGCCGAGTGGCAGGGTAGGAGAATGGTGCTGAAGTTCGGGGCGGTGAAGTCGGCTCTGAAACTTTATGTCAACGGCAAATACGTGGGCTATTCCGAGGATTCGAAGTCGCCCGCCGAGTTCGATGTCACCAGATATATAGCCAAAGGCCAAAACCGTCTGGCCGCCGAGGTTTACCGCTTTTGCGACGGCTCGTATCTCGAATGCCAGGACATGTGGCGCATGAGTGGCATCACGCGCGATGTGGTGCTCTATTCCACGCCCAAGAGCCATATAACCGACTACGACGCCGTAGGCACACTCGCAGGCGACGGCAAGGGACGCCTGTCGCTCAAGGTCTTCACTGCCAATGCCGCGGGTTGCACGGTCGACATCCTTCTCAAGTCGGGCTCGGCCAGTGTGCTTGAAGCAACATCGGCGGTCTCGCCCGACGGTCTCGCCTCATTCGGCAACGTTATTGCAAAAATTCACCCCTGGTCGGCCGAGAAACCAAATCTCTATACCCTTGTCATCCGACTAAAAGACAGCCGCGGCGAGTTGCTCGAAACCGTTGGCGGCAAGGTTGGATTCCGCAAAATCGAAACATCCAACGGAATATTGCTGCACAACGGCATACCGCTGAATATCAAAGGCGTGAATCGCCACGAGCACAGCCCCTACGGCGGTCACTACCTCACCCGCAGCGAGATGGAGGAGGACATACGTCTCATGAAGGCTGCCGGCATAAACGCTGTGCGCACAAGTCATTACCCCGACGACGAATACTGGTACGAACTCTGCGACCGCTATGGCATCTACGTCCTCGACGAGGCCAACAACGAAAGCCATGCTCAAGGCTACGGAGAAAACAGTCTTGCCAAGAAACCCGAATGGACCGAGGCTATATGGTACAGAATCAACAATATGTATCGGCGCGACCGCAACCATCCCTGTGTTTTCGCCTGGTCGCTCGGCAACGAGTGCGGCCACGGCGTATGTTTTGTTGAGGCCTACCGGCGGCTCAAGGCCCTCGACCACGTCCGCCCCGTGTGCAATGAGCGCGCCGGCAACGACAAGCACACCGACATAGTGATGACCATGTACCCCTCGCCAAGCTATATAGCCAACTATGCACGCGACGAAATGAAGTCACCCGCTGCCGAACGCCGCCCCTACATCATAGCCGAATACTGCCACGCCATGGGCAACAGTCTCGGCGGCCTGCAGGACTATTGGGACACCATACGCAAATACCCGCTGCTGCAGGGTGGTTTCATTTGGGATTGGGTTGACCAGAGTTTCCTAATGAGCGGCAACAAACGAGTTGTCGGCAAAAACAACCGGCAGGCAGGCATTAAATCCGTATGGTACGCCATGGGCGGCGACCTGGGCCGGCTGCCGGGAATTGACGACGACGATGCCTTTTGCGCCAACGGCCTTGTCTCGTCCGACCGTAAGCCCCATGCCCATTACTACGAAGCGGCTGCCGTATATGGCGGTGCCAAGACGTTGGAAAAGTGCATGGATCAGTTTCCGCCTATCGCCGCCGCAAAAGCGAAACCCTCACCAAAGCAACCTATATCGAATAACCCTGTTGGCGGACTGTCTCTGAATGCAGGCGAAAGTAGGGTGGTAATCGATACAATCAACGGCTACATAGTGAGTTACAGGCATAAAGGACACGAACGGCTGTCCGCACCCTTGCGCTACAACTTCTGGCGTCCGCCTACGCTTAACGATATCGTCGACCCGAACGGTCTCAAATGCTGGCAGGGTCTCGACCGTATGGAACCGAGGCTGGTGTCGAAAACCGTTGCAAGTGGCACGTGCGTCACCCTCGAATACCTTTTGTTGAGTCCCGACGACGGCTATATACTGCTCAAGGAAATAGTTGAATTGAACAATGCGGGGCAGTTGTCTCTCAATTACGTGGTGTCTGCCGAGGGTTCGTACCGCACACTTCCGAAGCTGGGCGTGCAGTTCGGGCTCGGCTACGACTATTCGAGTGTAGAATGGCAGGGAAACCTGTTTGAGACCTACCCCGATCGGCACGCCGCACAAAAGATTGGCTTGCACCGTTTCGGTATTGGCGACATCGTTGGCGAGATGCATCCCGTGCCGCAGGAGAGCGGCAATCGCGAGACCCGGTGGGTGTCGTTTTCGGCTGGAGAAGCGTCGCTCAGTGTCATTTCTTCATCAACCGGCGGTTTTTCGTTCAGCGTCAGAAATGTGGATGACAGTGTGCTGACAAAAGCGCGCCGCATGAATGAAATCGTCTATGCGGGCCATTATGTGGTCAGCCTCGACCACCGTCAGGCGGGACTCGGCACTGCCACCTGCGGCCCGGGCGTTGACCAACGTTACATCATTGGCGGCGATCGCAAGTACAACTACCGCTTCACGTTTATTCCCGAACGGCTTGATGCTAACAAAGCCAACGGCCTGATATCCAATCAGCCTGCATTGACAAAAGACACTGTGTTCAATACGCGGATGGCGCCTGGCAAATCGCATGTCAAGACTGTCAAAGGAAGCGTGAAACCAGACAGGAAATACTATGCGCGTTTTCCGCGAAACCTGACCGACTGCCGCAAAGGTGTTGTCGGCGACTGGACACAGCAGTGGAGCGGCTTTCTCGGACAGGAAAAGGTCGTGCTCTCACTTTCGCTCGACAGCCTTGTCGTGCTGAAAGAGTTGGAATGTGGCGTGGCCACCGCCCCGAACGACTGGGTGTTGGCCCCCGAACGGTAACAGTGGAGTGGTCGGTCGACGGCAACAGCTGGTCCGCACCGATCAACGCCACGCCGTCAAACCCCGTAGCCGACCCCAAAAGCGATAGCAAACGACTGAAATACAAGGCCAACCTGAGTAGCGTAAAGGCACAATACCTGCGCCTTGTGATTTATCATCCCGCCCGCCTGCCCGATTGGCACGACTACAAAGGTGAACCAGCCTGGCTGATGATTGACGAGGTTGAAGTGCGCTGACGGTGTTCTCCGGCTCAAACCATTTTCTTCACAAGGCCGAAGCCCTTGTAGGGCATATACCTGAACGGCAGGTCGAAAAGGGTAGGGGTCTTCACCACCGTGCGGCGGTGGGTGAACGCCTCGAAACTCAACACACCGTGGTAGCTGCCCATGCCCGAGTTGCCTACACCGCCAAACGGCACGTTGGGGTTGACAATCTGCATGATAGTGTCGTTTATGCAGGCTCCGCCCGACGACGTGCGCCCTATTATTCTCCATCCGCGTTGCTCAGGTCCGAAATAGTATAGCGCCAGCGGTTTCTCGCGATCGATGATATAGTCGACCACTTTCGATTCAAATCCGGCTCCGCTGTCGTCGAAAGTGACGAGAGGAAACACCGGCCCGAAAATCTCCGTGTTCAGCACATCGGCGTTTGGCTTCACGTTGTCGATAATCGTGGGTTCGATAAAACGATCCCCGCGGTTGGAGCTGCCGCCGTAAAGCACGTCGCCCTCGTGGATATAGCCTTCAACACGGTCGAAAGCCCTGTCGCTCACCATACGCACATAGTGTCGGCTTTGGCTGATGTCGTCGCCGTGCAGCCGCTCGATGCACTTTGCAAACTCGCTCACGAAAGCCTCTTTCACATCCTTGTGTATCAATATGTAGTCGGGGGCTATGCAGGTCTGGCCCGAATTGAGTGTCTTGC
>CAJONE010000121.1 GCA_905235855.1 uncultured Bacteroidales bacterium | reverse complement strand
GACCACTATAATCGGATGTCCGGCCTCGCGGGTGCGGCGTGCCAGCTCGAACAGCGAGTGCCCCTGCTCGGTGTCGCGCACCATGAGGTTGTTGTCCTTGTTGATGCTCTCCCAGTTGGCGAAAAGCACCTCGGAGGGGTGTAGCGAGAGGTCGCTTTGGTCCAGTTCGTCGTACATCACGGGGCGCAGCTCGCGTGTCTCGCCGAAGTGGTTTTTCATCTTGAAGTAGCTCTGTTCGTGCAGGCTGTTTGGCGCAATCCATATCATCACCGGCTCGCGTTCGCGTCCGCGTGTTTCGAGTGCAATGCGTTCCAGTGCCATGGTGACCATCACCGTTTTGCCGCTGCCCGTTGGGGCGCGGAACACGAGGGTGTGACGTGTGCCGCCGAGGGCGAGCATGGCGAGAGTGTGGCGTACCACGTCGGCCACGGCCTCGCGCTGGTAGTCAAGTTGTTTCATAGTGTGGTCTCCTTTCTGTCGGTTTCGGGGGTGTCGATAATTTCCAAGTCGTAGTAGCGGTCCTCTTTGGGCAACACGCGGCGGTAGGCCTCGTAGATGGCCGCCGGCAGAGCACATAGCTGCACACGGTCGGCCACCTGGCCGAAGTCTTCGTCGAAGGCATAGCCCGAATAGGAGAAGGTGTAGACCTTCAGCCTGGGTGACCGGGTGTCGTTGCCGGCTGTGTATGTATCTATCCACTCCACAATCCGCGCTATCGCCTCCTCGTTGTATATGACCAGCATACGGCGGTCGCCGTCGGCGAAAAGGCGTGCGTCGCGTGGAGCGATTTTCGGTTTCGCGTTGTCGATTACGGTCTCGTTCCAGATGTTTTCTTTCAGGCAGAGCAGGTCGGTGGCGGCGGCCATAAGGCTGCGCATGTTGCGGTTGGTGCGTCGGCGGGGCAGCAGCCGTGTGCGGAAATAGCGCAGATTGTTGTCGCTCAGCCCTTCAACCTGCACACCCCGTGGGGTGGTGTAGCCGTTGATTACGCGGTGGTTGCGCTCGTAGGTCACGTTCTCACAAATGCCGTTTTCGTTGTTCGTGACGAGTATGCACTGCCTGTTACCCCCGTCCTGTTTGTTAAGCTGCATCACGGCATGAAGCGTTGTGCCAGAGCCAGCAAAAAAGTCAAGAACGGTGGAGGATTTATGGTTATTGAATGAAAGAAGATACGATATCAGAGATGTTGGTTTTGGAAAATCGAAAGGCTTAAAACCAAAGATATCAATTAATTCTTTACCAGCTTGTTCATTAGTGTCTACGTTTTGATTCACCTTGTCAATGGACGTGTCATAAAAACGTTCAGTGATAAAATTGGGTGGTGGTACTGTTCTGTCTCCCTTTCTACAATATCGAATTGAAAATCTGTTGGATTTTACAATAAACATACATTCATCAGCTAATTCCTTATCCAGTGTGGTTTGACTCCAACGAAAATGACCTTTCAATGAAAAATCAGATATAATAACACCGTTTTTTACAGTGACGTTGTCCAGAAGTTCAATTTTGTCCCTTGGTCCTGCAATGTATTCACCGTCAGCTAATGTAGTCTTTACATAATTTGAAGGGAAATGAAGAATGTTTTCCTTATTCACTTCGTTGTATATAGGGGCATCGCCGCCCTCATTTATCATACCAACGAATTTATCATTGTTATTTCTCTTGGTATAGCACAAAATAAATTCGTGAGTTTTTCGTGATTTGTACGAAAGAGCAGGAGGTGTTGAGGTTTTATTCCATATAAAACATTCAACGAAAGAACCTGCACCCATTATTTCATCGCAAAGCAGTTTCAGCTGTGCAAGTTCGTTGTTGTCGATACTTATAAAAATCACGCCCTTGTCGGAGAGCAGGCGTTTGGCCAGACGCAGGCGCTTGCTCATAAAGGAGAGCCATTTGCTGTGGCGGTAGTCGTCGTCTGGATTGACGATGTGGTCGTTATAGACGAAGTCCCGGTTGCCGGTGTTGTAGGGCGGATCGATATAGATCACGTCGATACGCCCTTCGTGGGTGTAGTTCAGCACGTTGAGTGCTTCCAGGTTGTCGCCTTCGATAATCACGTGGTTGGGGGCATCGGGGCTGTTAGCTATCCGCCGCTCCTTCACTTCGTCGAGTACGGGCAGGTTGCGCCGCAGGCGTTCTTCCACCTCGTCGGGCTTGTCTTCCCACACGAGGCCGTACTTCTTGGTGTCGACCAGTTCGAGTAGCTGGGTGCGCTCGTCGTCGGCCAGGCCGTCGAGCTGGAGAATGCGCTGCCGCAAGGCCGCGCGGTCCATGTTTTTTGCCATAGTCTGCGTTTGTTGGGTTTTCGGGGCGAGGCTTGTCCGGCGCACGGGGCATCGACAGGTAAAACGAAAGGTGCAGACTCGCTTTTTCTGCACCTTGAGGCCTTCGGATGCCCGTACAAAACAGATAAGTCGTCGCCTGCACCAACGCAGACGCTCGCTGACTTATTTGCATTTTGTACTTTGAAATTTCCGAAGTTTCAAGGTATGCCGAATAATTCGCTCGCGCTATGTTAAATATATTGTGTTAAAGTTGTCTTGCGGTCGATAAAAGGTGTAATTGGATTAATAGCAATTTTTATAGTCAAGGACTTTTTAGTTTGATGCAAAAATACATAAAAAAGGTGATATTTTATACAATTTTGAGTATTAGGCAAAAAAGGTTATTTTTGCATTTTCGATAGTTGAAATATGAAACGGTTCGTTATGACTGATAAGATAAAGCTCATTACACTGTTATACTCTATATCTTTTTTTTCGTTCTCCACCGCACAGCAGCCTTGGAACGACCTCCGCGTTATGGAGCAGAACAAACTTGCGCCGCACACGCTGGTCATCCCCTACGGCGACGAGGCAGCCCTCGACTCCCTCGACTACTACGGCTCGCCCTGGTGCCGCCTGCTCAACGGAAAATGGCGGTTCATGTATGTTGCCCGCCCCGCCGACATTCCACGCAAGTTCTAT
>CAJONE010000120.1 GCA_905235855.1 uncultured Bacteroidales bacterium | reverse complement strand
GGGGGCGCCCGCGGAGCGGGCTTCCCAGCCCCAGTCGGGCTGTTCGCCGCGCGGCGATATGCAGAAGATAACCTTCACAAATTGCTCAGAAGGGCATGTACAGATACAACTGTAGGCATCGCCTGTAGAAAACCAGCATATCAATGCGCCTTGTAAGGGCAAAATAAAAACAAACGATTTTCGGTTCTTAACAAAATTTATTTGTCGATGCGGACCATTGGTTCGCATCGTTTTTTTGCGTCAGAGCTATATTTTCTCCAGTTTTACGGCCCTACAGCACTGTCCAGCCATGGATTGTCTCTGTGCCGGGGTTGAATTGCACGCCTACTTTGACCACCATGCAACGGAGTATCGGTGGGTGGGCATACACGTTTGCAGAACAAGCTTTGTTTCGTTCCGCCGCCCCACTGTTGCCGTTTACGTCAACTGTAGGGCGGTCGAAAGCACAGCCGCGAGAGGAAATCTGCATCAGCTGGCATCGCGCATGGACTCCTACCTTTGCCTGTTTTTTGTAGGGCACCAATTTTATCACATTCGTCACCAATTTTGTGGGATGAAAATGTAAAATATTGGTTTTTATATGTTGTATTGACACCTTTGTCCCTAAATGAGCTTTTTCGGCACTTGATTGGGATTGCGGTTACATTTTGTTTCGCGACGTGGAAAATGACTATAATTTTGCAGCACGAAACAACTAAAAACGATATAAAATCAATAGAAGACAGTCATGGAGATATTAAAGAAAATAATAGCCTTCGGCGATTCGGTCATGAAAGGTGTTGTGTCGGCCGTGGACAGTCAGTCTGTTGTGAAATACAAGGTGTCGGACGACAACTTTGTCGACACCTGCGCCCGACGTCTTGGTGTCACTATAGAGAACCGTTCACGCTTCGGCAGCACCATACTTAATGGACTGGACTGTATAGAACGTTATTTCAGCCATATAGAGTCGGGGAATCTTGTGGTAATGGAGTTTGGAGGTAACGACTGCAACTTTGACTGGAAAGCCATTTCGGCTGACCCCGATGGTGAGCATCTACCCAAATTGACACTCGATCAGTTTGTTGCAACTTACGATAGGGTGATAGATCGCGTAGAGAATGCGGGCGCGAGACCGATGATGCTCTCTTTGCCGGAACTTGACTCGCAGCGTTTCTTTAACCATGTGAGCGCAGGGCTGAACAAAGAGAATATACTAAAATGGCTTCGCGGCGATGTGAACAATATCGCCCACTGGCATGAGCAGTACAATCTGGAGGTCTTCAAGATAGCTGCCCGTCGGCGTGTGTGGCTGATTGATATTAGCAGCGTATTCCTGCGTCAGCGGCGGTTAGGCGACTACCTCTGCGACGACGGCATGCATCCTAACGAGGCCGGCCACAAACTTATATCCGATGCCATATTGTCGGCGGTATCGGAGCGTTGGCCACTTATTTCAGGCTCCGTTTGATTTTGCCCACCAGACCTGTCAGCACACTGCCGGGACCGAGTTCGACAAACTCGTCGGCACCGTCGGCTATCATGTTTTCAACGCTTTGTGTCCAGAGCACGGGTGCGGTGAGCTGAGTCAGCAGGTTGGCTTTTATTTCGGCAGGGTCAGTGTGGGGACGTGCGTCAACATTCTGGTAAACAGGGCAGAGTGGTGTGTCTATCACCGCTGCCTCAATTGCCGAGGCCAGTTCTACCCGTGCGGGTTCCATAAGCGGCGAGTGAAAGGCTCCGCCCACGTTGAGCGGCACAATACGTTTGATTGAGCCTGTGAGTTTTTCTGAGACGAGGCGAATGCCTTCGGGTGTGCCGGAGATTACAACCTGTCCGGGGCAGTTGTAGTTGGCGGCCACCACCACTTCGTTTTCGACTGCTTGGCAGGCTGCTTTGATATCGTCGTCGTTGCCGCCGAGCACGGCTGCCATTGTGGAGGGTCGGAGTTCGCAGGCACGCTGCATGGCCATGGCGCGTTTGGCGACAAGCGTAAGTCCTTGTTCGAACGAGAGAGCTCCGACGGCGGTGAGGGCCGAGAACTCGCCGAGCGAGTGGCCAGCGGCCATCGAGGGTTGGAAGTCGTTGCCGAGGCAGACGGATGCAATCACCGAGTGCAGGAATATGGCAGGTTGAGTGACCTTAGTCTGTTTCAGATCGTCGTCGGAGCCGGAAAACATAATGTCGGTGATGCGGAAGCCGAGAATGTCGTTAGCCAGATTGAAAAGGCGTTTCGCGTTGGGGTTGCTGTCGTAGAGTTCTTTGCCCATGCCGCTATACTGGGCACCTTGGCCAGGAAAGATGTATGATTTCATTAGGCTGTTTTTTAGATGTGTAAAAAGTTGAAAGCTATTCAGTTGTAAGTGTTTCGTCTGAACCCTCCTTGGCCTTGCGTTCGAGTTCCATTTTGCCGAAACGGAAAGTCAAGCCAGCCGAGACAGAGACAGATATGGGCTTTGTCGGTTTTCCGAAATAGTAGGTCTTTGAAGTTGAACTGCTGAGATAGTAGGGATTGTTGTTCTCGGAGCCGGAGCCGAAACGGGCGCCCCAGTTGAATATATCGTTCACGTTGACAAAGAGAGACATTTTGCGCTTGAAGAAATAGGCTCGCAGTCCGAGGTTGATGTTGTAGCGAGCCTTGCGGGTGCTGTAAAGTCCAATAGTTGGGCTGCTGTAGTTGGCCGAGGCGTAAATCTGGTAGTTGTCGAGGAATTTGTACCATGCGTTGATGCGGAACGAGTAGGAGAATTTGTGGTTCTTGATTTTCTCGACCGTGCCGTCGCGCAAATAGTCCATCTGGTAGCCGTAGTCGTAAGCGTTGGCATAGAGTCGGATGTTGAGGAAGCCGGATGGGCGGTAGGTGACGTTGGCTGACATGCCGTAGCGGTAGGACATGCTCATGTTGTATGGCACGGAGTAGTTGACAATGCGTTTGAGGTATTCGTCTTCGAGGGAGGTGACATCGGTGAGGTTGTCGATTTCGTTTTGGGAGATGCGTGCATAGCCCTC
>CAJONE010000119.1 GCA_905235855.1 uncultured Bacteroidales bacterium | reverse complement strand
CTGCACTGAAGGCCGGTCCGACAAGCACATTTATATAGTGGCCAGCCCGACGCACGGGTATCTCGTACTTGAACCCCAGGAGTATGGGCACTTGCGCGTAATATGTGTGGTAGTACGACTCGCGCACCGTCAGGTTGTTGTCGATATTGATCAACTCCTGCAGATTGCCACCGCTGCGACGGAAATTCACCGCGAACTCCAAGTAGAGGTTTGTGTTCCACGCAATCTTGGCATTCTCAAAACCGTAATCGACAAAAATGCCGGCGCCCGCACCAAAAACTGGCGACACCGACGAAATGTCGTCGAAGATATGTGAGGCTCCAGCGCCTATCCTGAATCCGTAACGCGCCCACTGCGCTTGCGCCGCGATACAGGTTATTGTCAGCAATGTCGCTGTGAGTAGTATTCGCTTCATCAATTTGTCCAATTTCAGATATATACCATGCTTGTAATGAAACGCAAAGTTACAAATTTTAAGCTAAACTCCGTTATTTTTCGTTCTTTTTTTTCCGACATAAAACAGAAACAACGAGAAATCAACCATTTACAATTTTCTTAAAATAAAGTCAGTCATTAACTGATAAAGGTTGAGGCGCGTGTTGCCGCCATAAATGGAGTGGTTTTTGTTGGGATAAAGCCGAAACTCGAACTGCTTGCCAGCCGCTTCGAGAGCCGAGATCATGTCGAGCGAGTTCTGAACGTGGACGTTGTCGTCGCCGGTGCCGTGTACAAGGAGATAGTTGCCCTGCAGCCGGTCGGCAAAATTGAGTGGGGAGTTGTCGTCGTAGCCTTTCGCGTTGCCCTCGGGCAAGGCGAGAAAACGCTCGGTATAGATGTTGTCGTAGTATCGCCACGTGATAACCGGAGCCACAGCGATAGCCGTTTTGAACACGTCGTTGCCTTTCAAGATGGCGAGAGATGAGAGGTATCCGCCGAAACTCCAACCCCAGATGCCGATGCGGTCGGCGTCGACCCACTTCTGCTTGCCAAACCAGCGTGCCGCTTCAATGGCGTCCTCGCATTCCATTCGCCCCAAGTCGCCATAGGTCTGCTTCTTGAAACTGGCACCGCGTCCGCCGGTACCGCGTCCGTCGAAACAGACCACAACATAGCCTTTCTGCGCCAACATGTGATACCAGTAGTAGTCGGAATAGCCGTAGCTGTTGGTTACCTGCTGGTTTCCTGGTCCGCCATAGACATAGAAGAGTACAGGATAGCGTTTGCCGTCGTCGAAGTCGGCTGGCTTCACGGTGTAGTAGTTCAGCTCGGTGCCGGTGGATGTTCGGAAAGAGCCGAACTCCTTGTGACCGGTGCCGTAGTCGTGCATTCGGTCGCGCAGGCGTGAATTGTCGACCAACGATTTCAGCAGTTTGCCCTTTGAGTTGTAGAGCGCGTAGACGGGCGGCGTGTTGGCGTTGCTGTAAACCGTTATGTAATACTTGCACCCTGTGGCGAACATGGCTTGGTAGGTGCCGAGGCCGCTGTGGTTGAGACACACTTTCTTTTTGCCCTTGAAATCGATTTTGTAGAAATCGGTGTTCACGGGGCTGCTCTCGTGCGAGGTAAAGTAGAGCGTCTGGCTCTTTTCGTCCACAGCACACACGGCCTTGACTTCAAAGTTTCCACTCGTTATCTGCCTTACCGGCTGCCCGTTAAGGCCGTGCAAATACACATGCCGGTAGCCGTCGCGTTCGCTGGTGATGAGGAAGTTCTTTGCGTCTTTGAGAAAGAGCCATGTGTCGGGCACTTCGACGTAGGCCTTGTCGCTCTCCTCATAGACCACAGTGCCGCTGTTGCCGCCGGCCTTCACGTCGAAGGTGAGAATCTGCATCCGGTTCTGAAGACGGTTCATCCGCATTACGGCCAGAATGTCAGGATTGCGAGTCCACTGGAAACGCGGCACATATTCCCACTCCGAGCCATCGCCCACGGCGTTCACCTCACCGCCAAGCGCCGGATAGAACGTGCGCCCGGTCTCCACGCTATATACCCGAATCTCCACACGCGAGTTTGCCTCGCCGGCTTTGGGATACTTGTAAGTGTAGTTGTCAGGGTATAGCCCACCCCACAACTGCATGGTGTATTCGCGCACATCCGACTCGTCGAAACGCATATACGCAATCTTTTTCGAATCGGGACTCCATGCAAACCCTTTCGTAATTGCAAACTCCTCCTCGTAAACCCAATCGGTCGTGCCGTTGATTATCTTGTTCATCTGTCCGTCGGTGGTTATCTGGATCTCACGCAGAGTGGCGAGATCGATATAATACAAGTTGTTGTCGCGCACAAAAGCCACTTTCTTTCCATCGGGCGACAGTGTCGTCAAACGCTGTTTGCCTTTTTCCGAAATAAAAGTTGCCTTGCCGCTTTGACGGTCGAAGACATAATAGTCGGACACCCCACTGTGGCGGTAAATCGGCTCGAAACCGGTTTCGAGAAGTATTTTTTCCTCATCGTCCGAGAACTCGTATCCTTCTACGTCCGTCAGGTTCCTGCCATCGATCTTCATGCTCGCAAAATCGGCCAAAGTGCTTTCTTTCAACCCTGTTGCGTAGCTGTAGCAATCAATGCCAGAACGTGTTAGAACCGTATAGTGTTCGCCGTCGTTCATAGAGCGCAGGTTTGAGAAGCCCTCTACCCTGAACGTGCCATTCTGCCAAATATCCTCCAAGGTTATCTGTTTGGTCTGCGACATGGCGGAGCTGGTAAGGGCCAGTCCAGCGGCCAAAAGTAGTGTTTTTTTCATAGTATTATGGATTTCGGTTGTGTAAGGATTGAGTTTCAACAAAAAAAGCCCTGCCCAACGGCAGAGCTCGCGGAGAGAAAGGGATTCGAACCCTTGGACCCCAAAAAGAGGTCAACGGTTTTCGAGACCGCCCCGTTCGACCACTCCGGCATCTCTCCTTTTCGCGTTTTGGCGCACAACGTTATGCGAGTGCGCCTCGTCCCGAAAACGTTTGCAAAAATACACATTTTTTTTATTTCATGAAAAAAACTTGCCTGAACGTAGGGTTGTAGACTCAACTACCAAGTGCAACACAGTTGTGCAAATATAGCATAAATTTAAGTTTGGGGGTATCGAAGTTCAAAAGTTTTCTCGGGCGGAGGTTG
>CAJONE010000118.1 GCA_905235855.1 uncultured Bacteroidales bacterium | reverse complement strand
CACCTTGCGAGTCAGGGCCACGTTCTCATCGTAGGGCAGGGCAGAACCGTCTATCATAACCGAGCTGAAGCCTGTCTCGATGCAGTTCTTGCACAACTCGAAACTGTCGCCGTGGTCCAGATGCAGCACTATTTCGGGGTGTTTGCAACCAAGCTCTTTGGCATACTCCACCGCGCCTTCGGCCATATAGCGCAGCAGCGTCTGGTTGGCATAGTTGCGCGCCCCTTTCGACACTTGCAGTATCACGGGCGACTTAGTCTCGACCGCTGCCATGATGATGGCTTGCAGCTGTTCCATGTTGTTGAAGTTGAATGCCGGTATTGCATAGCCGCCGTCAACGGCTTTGGCGAACATTGCGCGTGTGTTCACCAGTCCTATTTCTTTGTAGTTTGTCATGATGGATTTTTGTTGAGTTAATGTTTATTTTCTTATTCGGATGTTGCTGATACGTATGGCGCTGATATTGTCGTGCCATATCTCGTTATGCTTCACCCCGCTGTATATTCCAGAGTTAGATGTGGTGTGGAATTTGCCGGAGCCGTTATACTGTATGTCGGTGTCGAACAACAGCGGCAGCCCTTCGGTGTTGGCTTTAAATATAAGGTTTGTGCTTTCTGCGCCCGACGACGACCAGTTGGCTTTGCAGAAATAGCCACGGATGTGGTTCTTCGGAACGGAATCGTTCAGTACGCTGTCGAAGGTTATTGTCCCGTCAAGGTTTTCGGTTTTCAATACACGGAATTTGCTTTTGCCGTTCTTGAGTTTGACCAGTTCGATGTCGAAGTAGGTGTTGAGCGGAATGTCGATGCAGCTGACTGTTTTTTTCGACTTTGTCTTTGTGTTGTCCGTGGTAAATGATTTACTCAGCCAGTTGAAGTTGATGTCGATGTTGAACCATAGCGAGTCGATGCCTTCTTCGTTATCGCGCAATGTCATCAGGTCGTAGCTGTGTCCGTTTTGAGAGACAAGGTGCTGTGCTCGCATTCTAACGTTCATCAGGTTCATGAAAAAATATTCGTGGGCTGTGGTGACGACATACATCGCGTGGTCCATGCTCCGTGCATCGCCGCTGCCCACAAAGGCTCGCGAGAGCATGACGAAACGGTAATAGTCGTTGCCGATGTCGCCGCTGTCGGCTCCATGCACTTGTATGGAGTAGTTGCGAACCACAAAGCGGTTGTAGTATATTTGCGGGTCGGCAGGATATTTCTTGATGTAGTTGGCAGCATGTTTCATTATTTTTTCCACGTCGTCGGGGGTGAGCGTGTCTTGCTGCATCATCTTCCGTATGGCACTCATGTTGTCGTCATCGCCGTAAGGACTGTAGACTTCCTGATAGGCCTGACCGTAGTAGAGTGCTTCATAGTCGCTTTCGTTGAGGGTTGTGTCGCTGGCAGCCAGTCGTTTTACCAGTTTCGGATAGTAATGGCGACTTGACTTGTTGCTGATTTCGCTTCTGATTTTTTCGAGGTCGGGGGGATTCGACCAGAATTCGTCCTGTGCCTGCAGTGCGCAAATTGCCGACAACAGCGACACAAATAGAATGGCTCGTTTCATAATCGGTTCCACGCTAAATGACTTTTGTAACAAGTTGCAAAGTTACGAAAAAAAAGTTCTCCACTAAAGAGTACGGTGCCCTAAAACAAATTGCCCATCGATTGGTGGCGTTTTTCACTCATTGGCAGGCGAGTGTTCAAACTGTTCTGTCTCACAAAAAAAAACAATAGGGATTAGTCAAGGTTAACCGCCAAAAATTCAGCATTTAGTTTCCACTGTTGTTATTTACAACAATTTGTTTGTCAATTAATTTCCTCTCGGATAGGAGGGGGTGTTGTTCTAATTTTAGAGGATGTCCAAAACATGTTTGGCACAAGTTCTAATACAAAAAAAACAAGCAGTACGAAAATTCCGTACCGCTTCAAATCATTCAAAAACCAGATATACGTCCACTCATTTCCCGAACATCTCTTTGGCTTTGTCCATCCGCGCGGGGATGTCAACGTTGAAGGGGCAGCGCGAGAGGCAGGCTCCGCAGTGGGTGCACTCGCCGGCGTGGTGCGGCAGAGCGTCGTACTGTGCCCGGAGTTCGGCTGTCAGCCCTTCGGTCTCGGCTTTGTCGAGCAGCTCGTTCACCTTGGCGATGGGTATACCCTGTGTGCAGGGCGAACAGTGGTTGCAGTAGGTGCAGCCTCCGTCTTGCTGACAGTTGGCTGCCGTTTGTCCGGCGTTCATCCAGTCCTTCTCTTCGTCGGTGGCTTTCAGGTAGTGCAGGTACTCGTCCACCTTGCTGGCGTTGTCGATGCTGCATAGTGCCACTGCCACGCAGGGCTTGGCCAGCACGTAGGCAAAGCACTGGTCGCGCGTCAATGTTCTCTTTAGTGGCGACTTCTCGGCATCGAGCAAGCGGTCGCCGCCGCCGAAGGTCTTCATCACAGTGATGGCGATGTTGTGCTGTGCGCAGTAGTCGTAGAGTTCCACCCTCACGGGGTCAATGCCAGGCAGCATCTCATCGAAACTTTTGGCATCCCATGGGTTTTTGTCCGACAGCACGCGGTCAAAGGCAGGGTTGAGGCTGAACATGATAACCTCCACCAGACCGCTCTTGGCTATTGCCAGAGCTACTTCTGCGTTGTGGCTGCTCACGCCTATGTGCTTGATTTTGCCCTCTTTCTTCAGTTGGTGCACATAGTCCAGAAACGGGCTGTTCTGGATTGCCTGCCAGTCTTCCATCTTGTCGACTATGTGTATCATTCCCACGTCGATATAGTCGGTGTTCAAGCGCGTGAGCAGATCCTCGAAGCCAATTTTGCACTTCTCCACGTCGCGGGTGCGCTCATAGCTTTCACCGTTCCACCAGCAGCCTACGTGTCCCTGAATAATCATCTCCTTGCGGCGATCGCCGAGTCCGTAGCCTATGTTGCTGCGAACTTTCGGGTTGGCGTCGTAGATATCCATGTAGTTCATGCCGTGGTCGAGGGCGTAGGTCACCAGCTCGCGCGAAGTGGCCGAGTCTATCTCGTCAAAGCCGCCGCATCCCAGCCCTATGACACCCACGTTCAATCCGGTGCTTCCCAGTGTGCGGTACTCCATGTCGGGGTTTTTCTGTGTTGCCTGTTGTTTTTCCTGTTTGCCTGCGCATCCCGCCAGCAACAGGGCAGACATCATCGCGAATAATGCTATTTTTTTCATATAAATAATTAATGCTTCAGAGATTGTATTGTTTCGAGTCTTGTTGTGAACGGCAGGATGGCTTGTTTGATTGACGGTCACGCTGTGCGTCATGAAATATGCCAGTCGCCTAAGGTCCAGGTGTCGAGGTCGAACTGCACGCCGACTTTGACCACCTTGCGCTGGTCGGTGGCGAAGCGGTCGGCGTAGCCTTTCGCGTCGATTTGTGCGGCGGCTGTGTCGTGGGTCTTGAACTCGAACAGGTAGATGGCCTGCGGCATGTAGACTATTGCGTCGACTCGGCCTGTCCAGCACTTCACCTGCGTCTGCACATAGACGTTGA
>CAJONE010000117.1 GCA_905235855.1 uncultured Bacteroidales bacterium | reverse complement strand
GTCAGGCGGTCGCCGTTTGCGACTGTCGGGAGGATTTTGCCATCGCCCTCGTCGGCTTCGCTGTCGTCGTCGCTCGACTCAAGATAGACTTTCAGGAATCCGTCGAATTTCACCTCTTCGCCGCTGCATACGAATTTGTCTGTCATACCAGTGGCGGCTATCTCGATGGTGGTTTTCTCGATTTCGGCATCGCTCATCTGAGAGGCAATGGTGCGTTTCCATATAAGATCGTAGAGACGGCGTTGCGACACGTCGGCATTGATTTCCACATTGGCCAGATTGGTGGGGCGAATTGCCTCGTGTGCCTCTTGTGCGGTCTTCGATTTGGTGTGGTATCGGCGCACTTTGAGGTATTTTTCGCCATACATGGCCGTGATGGTTTCCGATGCCATCGCGATGGCCATTTCAGACAGGTTGACCGAGTCAGTACGCATGTATGTGATTAAACCTGATTCGTAGAGCTGTTGGGCTATCTGCATCGTGCGGGCAACCGAAAAGCCAAGTTTGCGGCTCGCCCCCTGCTGCAGGGTGGAGGTTATGAAAGGAGCCGTAGGCGAGCGGTGGGACGGCTTGCGCTCAACGCGCTCTACGCTGAACGTGGCGGCGGCAATTGACTCGAGCATTTTCTGCGCCTCGTCTTCGGTGGCTACGCGGCGGCTTATTTCTGCTGCAATTTGTTTGTTGTCGGCTGTGCAAAGCTGCGCCGTTATGCGGAAATAACTTTCGCTCTTGAAATTCTTTATCTCCTGCTCGCGCTCAACAATGAGGCGAACCGCCACACTCTGCACGCGACCGGCGGAGAGTGCAGGTTTTATTTTGCTCCACAGTATAGGGCTTATCTCGTAGCCCACCAGACGGTCAAGCACACGGCGGGCTTGCTGCGCGTCGACAAGATCCATGTTTATCTTCCGCGGGTTCTCGATGGCATTCAATATCGCACTCTTGGTTATTTCGTGAAACACAATGCGTTTGGTTTTCTCTTTGTCAAGGTTAAGCGTTTCCTGCAAGTGCCATGCTATGGCCTCTCCTTCGCGGTCCTCATCGGACGCGAGCCAAACCTGTTCGGCCTCGGCCGCGTCTTTTTTCAGCTCAGCCACAAGCTTGTGGCGATCGTCCGAGATGTGGTACTCGGGCTCATAGTTGTTCTCCACGTCGATCGACATCTCCTTTTTCGACAGGTCGCGGATGTGGCCTTTGCTCGATTTTACGGTGTAGTCCTTGCCGAGAAATTTCTCGATTGTCTTTGCCTTTTCGGGCGACTCTACTATAACGAGGTTCTTCATGTGTATGTAAAAAAATTAAAGTTTCGGGTCTCGAATTGCAGCCTTCGGCTGCGCTCTGCCGCAGACTGGACACTTATTATATATTATTTATTGTGTGCTTATTAGGACAAAACACCAAGTGTTTGAACCACAAGCTTGCAGACTGCAAAGTAACGCAAAAAACTTTAATCTGCCACAAATCTTTATTCTTTCAATTTTACAACTTCCCTTTTTTCAATTTTTTACCAATATATGCAAATAAAAATGTAACTTTGCAGGTTCTTACACGTGCGTACATTGTTATTGCACGTTGTTAAGACTTTATCATTTAGCATTTTTGGTAAAAAAGAGTGCACCGACATTAATAAAAAATTTCAATGGCAAATTTTCTTTCCAAACTTTTCGGCACCAAGGCCGACCGCGACCTCAAGGAGGTGAAACCTTTTCTGGATGCCTGTCTCAAGGCATATCCGCAGATACACGAACTTTCTAACGACCAGCTTCGCGGCAAGACTGTCGAGTTCAAGGAACGCATCCGCAAGGAAATCGAGACCGAGGAAACAGAGCTCGCACAGCTGCGCGAACGTATCGACAACGAATACGATATGCCTGTAGATGAAAAACAGGAAATCTACAAGCGCATCGAACATCTTGAAAAAGAGTCCTACGAAAAGACCCAGAAAGTGCTCGACGCCATTCTGCCCGAAGCCTTCTCGGTGGTAAAGGAAACCGCACGCCGTTTTGCCGAAAACGAAGTGGTCGAGGTCACTGCCAACGACCATGACCGCGACCTCAGTGCCACTCGCGACAGCGTCAACATCGAAGGCGACAAGGCCTACTATAAGAACCACTGGATGGCCGGCGGCAACGAAATTACGTGGGATATGGTTCATTACGATGTGCAGCTCATCGGCGGCACCGTCCTGCACAAGGGCAAGATTGCCGAAATGGCCACAGGTGAGGGTAAGACGCTCGTAGCCACCTTGCCTGTTTATCTCAACGCGTTGCCAGGCAAGGGTGTGCATGTGGTTACGGTCAACGACTATCTGGCCAAGCGCGACTCGGAGTGGATGGGCATGCTTTTCGAGTTCCACGGTCTCACCGTCGATTGCATCGACAAATACGAACCTCACAGCGACGAGCGCAAACGTGCCTACCAGTGCGACATCACCTACGGCACAAACAACGAGTTCGGTTTCGACTACCTGCGCGATAACATGAGCCGCAACCCCGAAGAGCTGGTGCAACGTTCCCACAACTACGCCATCGTAGACGAGGTCGACTCGGTGCTTATCGACGATGCCCGCACTCCGCTCATCATCAGCGGTCCCACTGGCAAGGGCGACGACGAGCAGGAATTCAACCGCTTCAAACCCGTCATCGAGTCCCTTTACGGCAAGCAGCGCACACTTGTGACGCAAATCCTTGCCGAAGCCAAGCGCCTCATTGCCGAAAACCCCAATCCAAAGCCCGAAGAGGATGGCGCCAAACTCCTGCTGCGAGCCTATCGTGGTCTGCCTAAAAACAAAGCTCTCATCAAGTTCCTCTCCGAAACAGGTGTCAAGGCTCTGCTTCAACGCACCGAGAACTTCTATATGCAAGAGCAAAACAAATATATGCACATAATCGATGACGAGCTCTACTTCGTTATCGACGAGAAACAGCGCACCTGCGAACTCACCGACAAGGGCATGGACGAACTTGCCCGAATGGGCGAAAACCCCAAGTTCTATCAGTTGCCCGACATCGGAAGCGAGATTGCCGAGGTCGAGCATGCAGGTCTTTCGCCCGAAGAACTGGCCGCCCGGAAAGAGGAAATCTACAACAATTTCGCTATCCAGAGCGACCGTGTCCACACGGTCGACCAGCTGCTCAAGGCTTACACCCTCTTTGAACGCGATGTCGACTACATCGTAACCGAGGACAACCAGGTGAAGATTGTCGACGAGCAGACGGGCCGTGTTATGGAAGGACGCCGCTGGAGCGACGGACTGCACCAGGCTGTCGAGGCCAAAGAGAACGCCAAAGTCGAGGCAGCCACCCAAACCTACGCCACCATAACGCTGCAGAACTATTTCCGTATGTACAAGAAGCTGGCCGGCATGACTGGTACGGCCGAGACCGAAGCCGGCGAGTTTTGGAATATCTATAAGCTCGATGTTGTGGTGATCCCCACCAACCGCCCCATAGCGCGTATTGACATGGATGACCTCATCTACCGCACCAAACGCGAGAAATTCACCGCTGTCATAGCCGAGGTTGAACGACTGATAGGGCAGGGGAGACCCGTTCTGGTGGGCACCACGTCGGTTGAAACTTCCGAACTTTTGAGCAAGATGCTCAAGATGCGTCGCATACCGCACAATGTGCTCAACGCAAAGCTCCACAAGAAAGAGGCCGACATCGTGGCC
>CAJONE010000116.1 GCA_905235855.1 uncultured Bacteroidales bacterium | reverse complement strand
GCGGCCGGCTGCTGTTTCTGCTCGGCTTTCTTTTTGCGTTTCTCGTTCCAGTTGCGTATGGCCGAACCGTAGCCAAGCATGATCAGGCAGACGCATATCAGGGCGATAAACACCACCGAAACGGCCACCACCGTGAGGCCTACACCGTAGGGGTCGGAGTCGGCTATCACTTCCGATTGTTTCTTCTTATGGTAGTTGTAGGGTTCGCCTTTGAACGCCAGTTGCTGCGGGAAACGGCTCAGGTCGAGTATGGCAATGCTGTAGCCCAATGCGTTGGTGCCGACCACGGTCATTTCGTTGGCCTCGGGGTTGATGTCGAAGGCGTAGGCGTTGAAATGCAGGCCGAAATACGACTTCTCCTTGCCGAAGGCATAGTTCAGTTTGTCTGCGTGCTCTCCCTCTTTGGCAGGCTCCGGCTCCATTGACAGGATGCCGATGTGGGCGCTGTCTTTTGCCGAGGAAGCCAAATAGACGATTTTGTCGCCGTAGACCCACACAGAGCGTGGACGGTGAATGTTTTTCAGGTCGTGGCGCTTGAAGAGGCTGTCGGTCACATGGCGGCCAATCAGTTTCATGCTGCCGTCCTCCGCGCGTTCAACAAGATCGATGGCGCAGTCGGTGCTGTCGATAACCACGTAGCGGTGCATGGCTGGGATGTAGCAAATCCTGTTCGACTGGAACGTCACGGGCTGCATGCTGTGGTGCATTCCGTGGCGATGGTGGTCGTCGTCTGGCGAGGGTTGTCCGTCTTTGGCGGGCTTGGTTTGTTCGGTAGGCGGCTGTGGCGGTTTGTGGTGTGGCTTGTGCGGTTTGGCCGAGAGCCCGCCGCCAAACAGTGCCACGCATAGTGTGCCTATTGCGAGTAGTTTATAGCATTTATTCATTTTCAAGTGTTGTAAAAATCAGATTTGAAAAAGTTTTGACCGAAAAAGGGTAGGGGAGCTGTTCTTGTGACCGCCCCCTATGCCCTCAGTAGCTGCTTATTTCTTGTTGCAGCACTCTTTCTTTTCGCCGTCCTTGCAGCATTTCTTTTCGCCGTCCTTGCAGCATTTCTTTTCACCGTCCTTGCAGCAGGGTTTTTCGGCGCAGCAGCCACTGCCTTTGCAGCAGGCGCATTCTGCATTGGTGCAGCCTTTGCACATTGCCTCGGCGCAGGCGGGGTCGGCGCAGTTGCATTTCTCGCACTTGCCCTTGCAGCATTTGTGCTTGCAGCACTTTGCGGTGCAGGTGGTGTCGGTGCAGCCCTCGCAGTGGTTGGCGGCACATGCTGTGTCGGCGCAGGTGCACTGTGGGTGATGGTGGTGACACTCGTGGTCACATACCTTCTCGGTCTGCTCGGTGCACTCCTGTTCGGGTTCGGTGGTCTTGTTGTTGTTGCAGGCTGTCATTCCGAAAACGAAAGAGACAGCGATTGCGGCGGTCAATAAAATCTTTTTCATGATTTTTTTTGTTTATGGGGTTGCCCCCGGTTTATAATTTTAATGTTTCAAATAATAATGTTTGTCGGTTGGCGACTGCGGCTTGTCTGCGTTTGGCATGCAGGGATGCTACAGGGGCAGGTTGCAGTGTTTTTTCATCGGCAGACTGTCTTTCTTGGTGGCGAGCACCTGCAGGGCGCGGATGACGCGGAAGCGAGTGTTGCGCGGTTCGATCACGTCGTCGATATAGCCGTATTTGGCGGCGTTGTAGGGGTTGGCGAACTGGTCGTTGTACTCCTTTTCTTTCTCGGCGATGAACTTGGCTTTCTCCTCGGGGTCTGTGATTTCCTTCAGTGCGCGGCCTTGCAGCACTTCGGTGGCACCGCTGGCTCCCATAACGGCAATCTGTGCGGTGGGCCAGGCGTAGTTGATGTCGCTGCGCAGCTGTTTGCAGCTCATCACGATGTGGGCTCCGCCATAGCTCTTGCGCAGGGTGACGGTCACTTTCGGCACGGTGGCCTCGCCATAGGCGTAGAGCATCTTGGCACCGTGCACAATGACGCCGTTGTATTCCTGACCGGTGCCGGGCAGGAAGCCTGGCACGTCGACCAGTGTCACCAGCGGTATGTTGAAAGCGTCGCAGAAGCGCACGAAGCGGGCACCTTTGCGCGAGGCGTTGCAGTCGAGCACGCCAGCCATGGCCTTGGGCTGGTTGGCCACCACGCCCACGCTGCGGCCGCCCATGCGGGCGAATCCGACCACCAGGTTCGGGGCGAACTTCTCGTGCACTTCGAGAAATTTGCCGTCGTCGACTATGGCGTTGATAACCTCTTTCACGTCGTAGGGCGTGTTGGGGTTTTCGGGTATTATTGCGTTGAGGCTGTCTTCCATGCGGTCAATCGGGTCGTCGGTGTCCACCATGGGTGCTTCCTCGAAGTTGTTGCTTGGAATATATCCCACGAGGTCGCGTATGAGTTCGATGGTGGCCTCCTCGGTGTCGCCCACGAAATGGGCCACGCCGCTCTTGGTGGCGTGCACCATGGCACCGCCCAGCTTGTCGACGGTCACGTCTTCGCCGGTGACGGTTTTCACAACCTTCGGGCCTGTGAGGAACATGTAGCTGTTCTCCTTGGTCATCATGATGAAGTCGGTAAGGGCGGGGCTGTAGACGGCGCCGCCGGCGCAGGGTCCGAAGATGGCGCTAATCTGCGGCACTACGCCCGATGCCAGAATGTTGCGTTCGAATATCTCGGCATATCCGGCCAGCGAGTTGCAGCCTTCCTGTATGCGTGCTCCGCCCGAATCGTTCAACCCAATCACGGGGGCACCCACTTTCATGGCCTGGTCCATCACCTTACATATCTTGAGCGACATGGTTTCGCTGAGCGAGCCGGCGAACACGGTGAAGTCCTGTGCGAACACATAGACCACGCGTCCGTTGATGGTGCCGTGGCCGGTGACCACGCCGTCGCCGAGAAACGACTGTTTCTGCATGTCGAAATTGGTGCAGCGGTGGGTGACAAACATGTCGAATTCCTCAAACGAGCCTTCGTCGAGGAGCATGGCTATGCGTTCGCGGGCGGTGAGCTTGCCCTGCTCGTGCTGTTTGTCGATACGCTTTTGGCCTCCGCCCATGCGGGCTTCGGTTCTTTTGTCAAGAAGCTCTTTTATTTTCTGTTCAAAAGCCATAGTGTGTTTTTGATTAAGAGGTTATGAAAAAGTGAAACAAGCCGTCGCCCTTAACGGACGACAGCCAGGTTTCGTGAAAATCAAATTGTTGGCAAATTGCGTGGATTGATGATTGATATGGTCACTCTGAATGCTCCGAATGTCGTTTACTTGCAGCAGAATTCGGTCAGCACGCCGAGGGTGCTTTTGGGGTGCATAAAGCCTATTTTGAGACCTTCGGCACCGGGACGCGACTGCTTGTCGATGAGGCGCATCCCTTTCGATTCGGCATCCTGCAGGGCCTGGTCGGTGCTCTCCACGGCGAAAGCGATATGGTGCATGCCTCCCTTGCCGCCGTTTTTCTCGATGAAAGCGGCTATCGTGCTTTCGGGGCAGGTGGGTTCGAGCAGCTCGATTTTCGCGTCGCCGATTTTGAAGAAGGCGGTTTTCACTTTCTGGTCCTTGACCTCTTCTATGGCGTAGCATTTAAGGCCCATCACATCCTCCCAGTAGCGGATGGCCTCTTCGAGGTTGGTAACGGCGATGCCGATGTGTTCAATGTGTGAAGGTGTCATAATTTATTATAGTTCTTTTGATTAGTTGATTCAATATGGTTCAGCGTCTGTTGTTTCGAGGTGCAAATATACACAATTAAATGGATATTTGCACAATTTTATGCTACAGAATATTGATTTGTAGACTCAACTACCAAGTGCAACACAGTTGTGCAAATATAGCATAAATTTAAGTTTGGGGGTATCGAAGTTCAAAAGTTTTCTCGGTCGGAGGTTG
>CAJONE010000115.1 GCA_905235855.1 uncultured Bacteroidales bacterium | reverse complement strand
GATGGCGACCGTGGAAGGATTGTCAGACTTGGTGAGGTCGATGGTGGTTTCGCCGGAAGCGAACTCGCCGGAAGCGACAACTGCTTTATCATCTCCGGATTTCCTTACCGAATAAGTGATGCGGGCTGGAATCTCTTTCTCGCCGTTTTCCTTGACTAACGCTTTCACCTTCACAGGCGCATCGTTACGGATATTCGTCTGCATCGAAACGGAGAGCGAATAAGCATTGCCCTGCATGAATGTCGCGAAGGTCTGATGGCTTTCGCCGGCAGAGGAGGTGACGGTAATCATTGCACGGAAGAAACCTTTGGGAATGGGCGCCTGTTCAAGCATTTCGGCGGGATATTCGAGAGTAAAGCGTCCGTCGGCATCGGTTTCGGTCTCGCCGCCGGCCACCACGGTCTCTTTCGCTATGGGTTTATACCACCAACGCCACGGACGGTACATCTCGCGGCGCACCACAGTGTAGCTCACCTTTGCCCCGTCGACGGGAGCCTCCGAATAAGATGCAGCCAAACCACTCACCGACAGTTCGTTGCCAAACTCGTGGCGCTGCTTGTCGCCATACATTTTAACCGTAAATTTTGGCTGTTTGTATTCTTCAACATTCACGTTGTCGTAGTCGTGGCCGTTTTTTTCGCCCACTTTGTATTCGGTGTGTAATTGGAACTGTCCGGGCAGGGCGTCGGACGGGATTTTGAGTTCGCCGTGGCAAACGCCAAACTCGTCGGTGGTGAGCTGCAGCGAATCGACGGACTTACGGTTCACGTCGAGCAAATGTACCGTAAGTTTGACATCTTGGCACACTCGTTCGCGGGTGTGGCGGTCGCCCGAGTGCACCACATAGGCGAAGCTCACGGTCTCGCCAAGTTTGTAGACCGGACGGTCGAGCTGGCAGTATAGGGAGATGTTGTCGTAGTGGACCGTGTTTGAGTGGTTCGAGGCTTTGAGTGTCAGCGAAACGCCTTTATATTCTGTCAGCACATGCAGCGAGCCACCGCCGTCATATCGGTCGGCAAACTCGTAGTAGCCCGTGGCATCGGTCACGGCGGTACCGCCGCTGACGGGCAAATATTTGCGTTTGTCGTAGTCGTAGCGTTCAAGTCTCAGTCGCTGGCCGGCCACCGGCTCGCCGCTGCCACGCAGAAGCACGTATCCACGAAGAGCATTGCCTGGCAACGCATTGACAATCTGTATGTCACAACAGGTAAATTTGCCATACGAAAGTCCGTTGGCCTTAAAATCGTTCGATGTGGAGACGAGCAAGTAATACTCGCCCGTAGGCATCGGCGGCATATAGACGTAGTTTTTTTGCTCCTGAAAGTCGTTGCGGTGGCTCAACGCCATCGACCACTGCTGAAGAACTGGACGTTTGGCCATTGCTTTGACTATATCCTCGTGCACGTATAGTTTGCTGTGGTCGAATTGCTTGATTATGCGGAAGTAGAGGCTGTCGGTGTTGCGACTCGTGGCCACTGCCAGCATGTCGTGGTCTGCCCTTTCGTCGGCTGTCATCGTTACATCGCAGTAGGGATGGACTATCTGGTTTGCAAGGTTTTGGCACTGCTGGCCGCCGTTGCTTTCAGGTGCGATGGATATGGCCTTGTCACACAAGGCTTTCGCCTCGACAAATTTTCTTTCGCCATAGAGGATTTGAGCGGCCTCGTGGTAGAATAGCGTCACAAGGTCGCACCCGCTGCCGAGATATTTTTCGGCATAGCGCTCGTAGTCGGCGGCGGTGGGTTTGGGCTTGTTCGGCACATGCTGCCGCAGCTCGAGTTCACGCAGGTCGAGCCATATACGCAGGCATACATTGTCGGAGCTGTGGAAATCGACAAGCCGCTGGTGGAGACGCAGTTTCTCAGTGTGGTCGGAAGTGCTTTCCATGGCCAGGTTCACGACAAGGTCGTAGAGTGTGGGTGTGGTGAGCAGGCCGTCGCCGTAGGGTTTGCTGCAGAATGGCTCGACATCGGCAATGTCGGTCTGGCGTAGTGCAGTTTCGTTTTTAAGAGCTTCGTCGAGGTGCGCCCTGATTTCGCGTTGGAAACGGCTGTCGGGCCACAGCTTGTAGTCGAAGTCAGGCTCGTCGGTGTCGCTGTTTTGGTTGATACGCCAACGGTTGCGCCAGCGGTATTCGCTGTAGAACTTGGCCAGAAAAGCGTGGCACAGGGCTCGGTCGACCGGTTCGAGGCGACCGATTATGGCATTGTAGCGGTTCAGGGCCGAATCGGTGGCATCCTCTTGGTATTCGGCCGAGATACGCGACAGGTGGAACGCGCCGGCGAGTGTGTTGCGCGAGTCGCCCAGCCGCTGCGCCTCGCCGAAAAGCCCAGAAGCCTTCTCGTAGGCCTGCGTGTAGTTTTCGTCGTCATATAGCTTGTCAACGGCTTTCCACTCTTTGTTGAAATCGGTTTGGGCACCGGCCGTCACAGCCGATGCGGCAAACAGAGCCATCATAAGTTTCCTGCAAAGTTTCATGGTTGCGATGATTTGTGTGTGTTTATTGGTTAGGTTCAAGCGGTTGGCGAAACTGGCAGCCTGCTTTCCATTCAGAGCAGCCAAGCGCAGTCCGGCCTCTTATTATATGTCCTTTGCCGCATAGCGGGCAAGTGTCGCCTTCAGCGACTGGTTTAACGACCTTGCGCGTGGTTTTAGCGTTTCCCGACTGGTTTTTCTTTTTCGTAACACGTTTTTTTGACGTGGGTTGAGCCGCCGCCCCTGCCGAAACGTTGGTTGTGGCCGAGGGTACGACAGCGGCGGCCACACGGCGGTTGCTGTTGTCGGAGAGTACCTGTTGCACTATCTGGTATACCATAGCTTTCAGCTCGTCGAGAAACTGTCGGGCCTCGTATTTGTGGGCCTCGATGTCGCGCAGCTTTTTCTCCCATTGCCCTGTGAGTTCGGCACTTTTGAGGAGTTCTTCGTGTATGATGCTTATAAGGTCGATGCCGGTCGGGGTGGCCGAGAGCGACTTGCGTTCCTTCTTGATATAGCCGCGTTTGAAAAGCGTCTCGATAATGGCAGCACGAGTGGAAGGGCGTCCTATGCCGTTTTCTTTCATGGCGTCGCGCAGTTCCTCGCTCTCGACGGTGCGGCCTGCGGTCTCCATGGCTCGGAGTAGTGTGGCTTCGGTGTAAGGCTTCGGCGGTGTTGTCCATTTCTCGGCCAATGTGGGCTCGTGAGAGCCATGCTCGCCTTTCTTGAATTCGGGCAGTGTGCGGTTTTCGTCTGCCTGATCGGTCGGGTCGGCCTGATCCGGTTTGTAGGCCGAACCGCCAAATACGGCGCGCCAACCCTCGTCGAGGATTTGCTTGCCGGTGGCTTTGAATTTCAGTTTCTCCACTTTGCCGGTGACGGTGGTTGTGGCGACCTTGCAATCGGGATAGAACACTGCTATAAAACGACGTGCCACAAGGTCGTAGACGCGTTTTTCGTCGTAGGTGAGGTCGCCGTTTGACGGGTTGACTCCGGTGGGTATTATGGCGTGGTGGTCGGTGACCTTCGAACTGTCGAACACTTTCTTGCTCTTGGGCAGTTTTTTGCCCATAAGCGGCTGAATGAGATGCGCGTATGGAACCAGACCCTGAAGTATCTGCGGACACTTGGGGTATATGTCGTCCGAAAGAAAAGTGGTGTCGACACGCGGATAGGTGGTGAGTTTCTTCTCGTAGAGCGACTGGATGTGTTTGAGCGTGTTGTCGGCCGAGAAAGAGAACTTCTTGTTGCATTCTACTTGGAGGCTGGTGAGGTCGAATAGCCTCGGCGGGGCCTCGGTGCCGTTTTTCTGGGCCACGGATGTGATTTCGAACTCTTTGCCTCGTATGGAGTCGAGTGCCTTCTGCCCCTCTTCGACCGAGGTGATGCGGTTGCGGTTCTTGATG
>CAJONE010000114.1 GCA_905235855.1 uncultured Bacteroidales bacterium | reverse complement strand
ACCTCTATTTATATTATGGCAGAGCCAGGTGCTTATATCGTCACCGCCCGTCATCCTAAAACTGCCTCGCTCAACAAGGCCGCCGACGGCATAGCCTCACTCAAAGACGGCAAGCGTGGAGTGATAAGCTCTGCCGCACGTTTTGTCTATGCCATACCAGACGATGCCACGACCTTCGATTTCAAATCGAATGCTCCGAAAGATGTGTGGTATGTGGGAGGTGTCACCGACGAAAACGCCCGTGAGGTGAGCGTCAAACTCGACTTTCTCAAGCCCGGCACGACCTATGAGGCCACCATCTATGCCGACGGCAAGGACGCTTCGGGTCTTGTAAACTGGCCTGGCACCGACGACACCAAGTACAATCCACAGTCTTATACCATAACGACAAAAAAAGTGACAGCGAAAACCACACTCAAGCTGCGTATGGCTCCATGCGGAGGCTTTGCTGTGTCGATCAGGGAAAAATAAAAAAAACATGTCCGACACGCTTGTAACCATAATCCTCTGCCTGGTGGCACTTACGGTGTCGTTTCTGGTTTATCCGTGGGTGTTGCGGTTTGCCGTGCGTCACAATATCGTCGACAACCCCGATGCCCGCAAGCTGCAGCGTCACCCTGTGCCGGTTATGGGCGGAGTGGTGGTGTTTGTGGGCATCGTATTGTCTGTTGCGGTTGGATTGTTTGCCCTCGATGTGCACGAGGCAGTCTTCACGCTTGTCGCCATGACCGTTATGCTCCTTGTCGGCACTTTCGACGACATTTTCGGCCTCGGTGTCGGCCTTCGTTTCTCGGTCGAGGTTGCGGTGGTGGCCGCCATGATATGGTTTACGGGGTTTTCCATCGACGACTTTCACGGTTTTCTCGGCATCGGCAGGGTTTCACCCTACCTGTGGTGGCCGCTTTCGATAGTGGCCGGTGTGGGCATAATCAACGCCACCAACCTAATCGACGGCGTGGACGGCTATTCGTCGGGCTACGGCATTATGTCGTGCTCGCTATTCGCTGTCTTTTTTTTCGTGACGGGCCAAATCCACATGGCCATGTTCGCGCTGATTATAACGGCAGCGCTTATACCTTTTTTCATGCACAATGTGTTCGGCAAAACGAGCAAGATGTTTATAGGCGATGGTGGCACACTGATGCTTGGCACGGCACTTGCCACGTTTCTTTTCTGTCTGTTGGGTAGCCATGGCGTTGGCGATTGCGGCAATCGGTGTGTCAATCCGGTTGCATTTTCGCTGGCGGTGTTGGCTGTACCCGTCTTCGACACGCTTCGTGTTATGGGTAATCGCTTGCGTCGGGGACGTTCGCCTTTTCACCCCGACAAAACCCACCTTCACCATCTGTTTATCGACATCGGATTCTCACACGTGGGGACCGCCGTCACCATACTAATACTCAATTTTGCTGTGGTAGCTGCCTGTTGGCTCGCATGGCGGCTGGGCGCAAGTGCCACGTGGCAGGTGTTTATCGCGATAGTGCTTGGCATTCTGATAACATTCGTTTTCTACAAGGTGGCAAGGAGCGAGGAGTCAAAGGATTCGCGTTTCTATCGTTTTCTCTGCCGGCTGGCTCGCATTTCGCACGTTGAGCGCAAAGGCCTGTGGTTTACGCTTATGCTTTTGATGGACGGCAAATGGCGCGAGGGCAACATAATCAGCGAGGTGAAGCAGCAGGTGCGCCAGTACGACGTGGCTGCACTCAAGGCTGAACTGGAGAAGTCATTCGACCCGCAGGAGCGCGACCGCCGCCTGATTCAAACCTATCTCGAGGGAAAGACCAATGTGCTGCTCGACGACATAATTCTTTATTCCGGAGCCGAGAAACTGCGCGTTTACCCGCTTGTTTATCAAATGGTGATCGACGGCAGTGTGACTGTCTTGAAAGAAAACGAGTTGGGCCAGATTAACCGTGTAAAAATGAAGTGAACCATATCAAATCAAAAACACTTAAACAAAATACCATGAACGAAAAAATTCAGAAAGAACTGGCCCAGTTGGGCATCACGGGTGTGAAAGACATCCACTATAATCCCACCTACGAGGAACTGTTCAAGTTCGAGATGGATCCCAAACTCGAAGGCTACGACAAGGGGCAGCTGACCGAGCTCAACGCGGTGAACGTGATGACCGGCATCTACACCGGACGCTCGCCAAAAGACAAATACATCGTGATGGATGAGAAGTCGAAAGACACGGTGTGGTGGACCACCGAAGGCTACAAAAACGACAACCACCCGATGAGCGAGGATGTGTGGCAGAATATGCTTAACCTTGCCAAGCGTCAGCTCTGCAACAAGGAACTTTTCGTTGTGGATGCGTTTTGCGGAGCCAACAAGGACACCCGTATGAATGTGCGCTTCGTGATGGAGGTGGCATGGCAGGCCCACTTCGTGCGCAACATGTTCATAAAACCCACCGAGGAGGAACTGAAGGATTTCGTGCCAACCTTCACCGTCTATGCCGCTTCGAAGGCTAAGGTCGACAACTACAAGGAACTGGGTTTGAACAGCGACACATGCGTGGCATTTAACGTGACATCGCGCGAGCAGGTGATTCTCAACACTTGGTATGGCGGCGAAATGAAGAAAGGTATGTTCTCGATGATGAACTACTACCTTCCACTGCGCGGAATAGCGGCCATGCACTGCTCGGCCAATACTGACATGCAGGGCAAACACACGGCCATATTCTTCGGATTGAGCGGCACAGGCAAAACCACGCTGTCGACCGACCCCAAACGCCTGCTCATTGGCGACGACGAACATGGCTGGGACGACGATGGTGTGTTTAATTTCGAAGGTGGCTGCTATGCCAAGGTCATTAATCTCGACAAGGACAGCGAACCCGACATCTACAACGCCATACGTCGCAACGCGTTGCTCGAAAACGTGACCGTCGACAAGGACGGCAAGATAAACTTCGCCGACAAGTCGGTCACCGAAAACACGCGTGTGAGCTACCCGATTGACCATATCGAGAAGATTGTTCGTCCGGTGAGTGCCGCTCCAGCTGCAGAGAATGTGATATTCCTCTCGGCCGATGCCTTTGGTGTACTGCCTCCGGTGTCGGTGCTCACTCCCGACCAGTGCAAGTATTACTTCCTCAGTGGCTTCACCGCCAAACTTGCTGGTACCGAACGCGGCATAACCGAGCCTACGCCGACGTTTAGTGCTTGCTTCGGACAGGCATTCCTCGAACTGCACCCGACAAAGTATGCCGAAGAACTGGTGAAACGCATGGAGCAGTCGGGCGCAAAAGCCTATCTGGTGAACACAGGCTGGAACGGAACCGGCAAGCGTATCTCGATTAAGGACACACGCGGGATAATCGACGCCATTCTCGACGGCTCGATACTCAAGGCCGAAACAAAGAAGATTCCATATTTCGATTTTGAAGTGCCGACGGCGTTGCCCGGCGTGGATCCGAAAATACTCGATCCGCGCGACACATACGCCGACGCAAAACTGTGGGATGAGAAAGCGCGCGATTTGGCCGCCCGCTTCATCAAGAACTTCGAAAAGTTCACCACCAACGAGGCAGGCAAGAAACTTGTGGCTGCCGGTCCGAGACTGTAATTTATAGATTGCGTTTGGAAAGGAAAACACCGTGCTTAGGATAAGCACGGTGTTTTTTTACGTGAAGGTATTGGCCGTTTATTTTGCCGCAATAAACGATGGTATGTCTCTACAGCATTGACCAGTCTCCTATAGTCCACGTGTTGAGGTCGAACTGCACGCCGACTTTGACAACCTTGCGCTGGTCGGTGGCGAAGCGGTCGGCGTAGCCTTTCGCGTCGATTTGTGCGGCGGCTGCGTCGGCCGTGTCGCGTGTCTTGAACTCGAACAGGTAGATGGCCTGCGGCATGTAGACTATTGCGTCGACTCGGCCTGTCCAGCACTTCA
>CAJONE010000113.1 GCA_905235855.1 uncultured Bacteroidales bacterium | reverse complement strand
ATGGGGTTCAGGGGCGAGGCCCTCGCCTCGATTGCGGCCATTGCACAGGTGGAGCTGAAAACCCGACAGCACGACTCGCAGCTCGGCACCTGCATCGAAATCGAGGGCTGCTCGGTCAAAAGCCAACAGCCATGCGCTACCCCGTGCGGCACATCTCTCGCCGTCAAAAACCTCTTCTACAACGTGCCAGCCCGACGCAACTTCCTCAAAAAAGACACAATCGAGCTGAGCCACATCGAGGAGGTGTTCCGCCGCATAACGCTTATCCACAACGATATAAATTTCTCGTTCCATTCGGGCGGAAGGCCGCTCTACGACCTTAGGGCCGACACGTTCCTGCGACGCATCTGCCAACTGTTCGGCAACGACTGGAACGAGCGACTCTTCCCTGTCGAAGAGGACAGCGATGTGGTGTCGGTAAAGGGCTATGTGGCAAAGCCCGAATTTGCACGCCGTTCGCGCAGCGAGCAGTATCTCTTCGTCAACGGTCGTTACATAAAACACCCTCTCCTCTCTGCCGCCATCGAGAAGGCCTACACCGACATGATACCCGAAGGCTGTCACCCGCCCTTCTTCGTGTCGCTCACGGTCGACCCGTCGCGCATGGACGTGAACATCCACCCAACCAAAACCGAGGTGAAATTCATTGACGAGAGCGCCATGTTCGCCATTCTCCGAGCTGTAACAAAAAAAGCGCTCGGCCAGTTTTCGCTCGCCACCGAGTTCGAGTTCAACCCGTCGAGCGAACTCGACTTCTCACCCGCCCCGAAGGGCTATATGCCTTCGATGCCCAAAATCGACTACAACCCCAACTACAATCCCTTTGCCGAAACGTCTCAGGCCAGTCGCCAAACCGCACACAACCGCGAACACTGGATGGATTTCTTTGGCAATCCCGACGATAACGCCGTTGCCCATAGTCCGGCAGACACATCCCCTACCGATGGCCAATCGGCCACAACCGACTTCAAGCCCAGCGACGGACAGGAGTTTTTCCAAGTCCAGGACCGCTATATTGCCTGCCCCACATCGGGCGGCATGCTGCTTGTCGACCAACGTCTCGCCCACGAGCGTATACTTTTCGAGCGCCTTTCGCGCAGCGACACGCCAGTGGCCGGACAGCAACTGCTGTTTCCCGTTAGCTGCCAATTCTCCGCCGCCGACGCCGATATAATGGACGAAATACTTGTCGAGTTGAAACACAGTGGCTTCGAGCTACAGCGCATGCCGGCCAGCAATGTGTTTGTTGTCTCGGCTACCCCTGCCGACCTCAACGACAGCGAATTGCAGGACTTTTTCGACACACTGGTGCGCGACTACAAAAACTCAATGATGGAACAGCACAGCGACCGCCGCACTCGTCTCTATATAACCATTGCGCGCCGCATGGCCGTGAAATCGGAGAAACCTCTCCTGAAAGAGGAAATGCGACAGATTGTAACCGACCTCATGAAATGTGCCATGCCTGCCGTCACCCCGTCTGGCGACCGGACAACACTGCTCCTTTCGGCCGACAAAATTCGGCAAATTTTCTTGCGCGACACCTTATAGCCACCGTCTGTCATCCCAATCGCCATAACTCAAAAAAAAACGAAAATATGTCACAATATTCACCTCAAGGTTTTTCGGCCCTGCCACAAGGCGTGAAATGGCTGCTCATCGCCAACGTGCTAATGTATGTAGCCACCTATGCACTCGAGCGGCTTGGCTACTTCGAAATCACCAACATGCTTTGCCTTTGGCCTGTAAACACACCGTATTTCCGCGTATGGCAGCCGTTCACCTATATGTTTATGCATGCCGGTTTCGGACACATTTTCTTCAATATGTTTGCCCTGTGGATGTTCGGCTATATGATTGAAAACTACTGGGGCACCGTGCGTTTCCTTGTCTACTACCTTGTGTGCGGACTTGGCGCTGCAGTCACTCATATCGCCATGAGCCTGTTGTTCAACATGCCCGTCGCGCCTACAGTCGGAGCTTCGGGTGCCGTCTATGGCATACTGCTGGCCTTCGGCATGATGTTTCCAAACGAACGCATTTACCTCTATTTCCTTATGCCAATCAAGGCCAAGTGGTTCGTTATTGGATACGCGCTCATCGAACTCTACGAGGGCTTCTTCCGTGCCGACAACGTAGCACATTTCGCACATCTTGGCGGTATGCTTTTCGGGCTAATACTCATTCTTTTGTGGCGTCGCAGGAACCGCAGGTACGACGACGACAACAATCCATACCGCATTTACTGACCCCCACCCTGCATACACTGTAGCATAAACCTATGTCCGAATACCGCAAAGGGCTTTTGCAGGGCTTTCTCTGCTATCTCATTTGGGGACTTTTCCCCCTCTACTGGAAGATGCTGCAGAGTGTCGACTCGATCGAGATTCTCGCTCACCGCATGCTCTGGTCGTGCCTCTTTATGGTTCTGTTTTTCTGTGTCTACAAAGGGGTCAGGCTCCGTAGCCACATTGCGCGCCGCCACCTGCCGTGGCTCTTGCTCACCGGCACTCTCATGACTTTCAACTGGGGCCTCTATATCTGGGCCATCAACCACCACTATATCCTCGAAAGCTCGTTGGGCTACTACATCAATCCGCTGCTCAACGTGCTGCTCGGAACTCTGTTTCTGCGCGAACGGCTCACCCGCTGGCAACTCGTGGCTCTGGCCTTTGCCGCCGCTGGCGTGGTTTATTTCACCGTCGACTACGGGCGTTTCCCGATTATCTCCGTCTCTCTCGCCACCTCGTTTGCCATATACGGCCTGCTGAAAAAGAAACTGGCTCTCGATGCCACCGCCGCCCTCACCGTCGAAACAATCTGGATGATGCCGCCCGCTCTGATTTATATTGTCTGGCTCTGTCTGCACGGCCAAAGTGCCTTGTGCCACTTCGACATCTGGATCTACGTTCTCTTGCTCGGCGCCGGTGTGGTTACGGCCGTTCCGCTGCTGCTCTTCGGCAAGGCCGCCGAACGTATTCCGCTATCTACGCTCGGTTTCCTGCAATACGTCTCCCCCACGGGCCAGTTCCTGCTTGGAATTTTGCTCTACCACGAGTCGTTCACCAGCGCTCATCTCGTATGCTTCGCCTGCATCTGGATCGGCTTGATTATCTATTCCATAGATATTGTCAGAAAACTGAAAAGCCAGTAACATCCCAGCTTTTCGGCACCCCGTCGGACCGCATTGCGCGATTTATTTTTCAACAAACGGGACAGCAGCTCTGCTGATTCTCAAAAAATGAGTACTTTTGCCCTGTCCGTCGACGGCAGGCTGCGCTTTCCTATTTTTTATGCAGTTTGCTGTAAATGAATGTGTAATGATTGATTTTAACGAGAAAGACGTTGCCCTGTTCCGCTCGCTTGTCGAGGGTGCAAGCCGCATCGCACTAATATCCCACACCAATGCCGACGGTGACGCCATCGGCTCAATGCTCGCCACCAAACGGATTGTCGGCACTCGCACCGGTGCGCCCGTCTGCTGTGTGCTGCCCTCGCCCTTGCCGGGCATGTTTTCCATGTTGCCGGGCTATAATGACGTATTGGTCGATACTGTGTGCCACGCCGATTGCGAAAAAGCCCTTATGGAAGCCGACCTCATTGTGGCTCTCGACCTGAACAATGCCGGACGGGTCGACAACCTGGGACAGGCTCTCGTCGCGTCGCAGGCCCACAAGGTGCTGATCGACCATCACCACTCGCCCGACCGTGAGCTATTCCACCTGCTTTTCTCCATACCCGAATTCTCCTCCACCTGCGAGCTCGCTTTCTGGCTCTTCTCCGCCATGTTTGGCCACGAATGCATCGACCGCCCCACGGCCACATGCCTCTACACCGGCATCGGCACCGACACAGGTTTCTTCGCCTACAGCTGCTCGTCGCCGTCGGTCTACGAAGCCGCAGCTCGACTTGTGGCTACGGGCATCGACCCAGCCGCCATACACGACACCATCCACAACTGCTTCAGCATTGACCGTATGCGGTTCTACGGTTTCGCCATCAGCGAGCGGCTGCGCATCCTGCCCGACCACAAAGCCGCCTATTTCTATATTTCGCTCGACGACCAGCGACGTTTCGGCATGGCACCGTCCGACTTGGAGGGACTTGTGAACTACACCCTTATGATGAGCGAAAT
>CAJONE010000112.1:4819-5377 GCA_905235855.1 uncultured Bacteroidales bacterium | reverse complement strand
AGGTGTGGCAGATAAGCTCTTCGGCCACGCGGCCGCCGGTGAGGGTGGCAATCTTGTTGAGCAGGTAGTCGCGGCTGTAGAGGAACTTCTCGCCCTCGTCGACCTGCATCGTGTAGCCCAGCGCCCCCGAGGTGCGCGGGATGATGGTAATCTTGTGGACGGGAGCCGAGTCGGTCTGTGCGGCGGCCACCATAGCGTGTCCCACCTCGTGGTAGGCGATGATGCGTTTCTCTTCGGGCGAGATGACGGCATTCTTGCGCTGTTCGCCGGCCATAACGGTCTCCACGCTCTCCTCGATGTCAGCGGTGGTGACGGCACTCTTGCCCTGTCGCACGGCACGCAGGGCGGCCTCGTTGACGATGTTGGCCAGATCGGCACCCGACGAACCGGCTGTGGCACGTGCCACCACGTCGAGGTCTATCGCGTCGTGCTTCACGTGGTTGAGGTGCACCTGGATGCTGGCCTTGCGACCTTCGAGGTCGGGCAGTTCCATCTGTATGCGGCGGTCGAAGCGGCCAGGGCGAAGCAAGGCCTTGTCGAGGCTGTCGGGACTGAGCC
>CAJONE010000112.1:0-4784 GCA_905235855.1 uncultured Bacteroidales bacterium | reverse complement strand
GACGACACCCTTGTCTCCGTCGAAGCCGTCCATCTCGGTGAGCAACTGGTTGAGGGTCTGCTCGCGCTCGTCGTTGTGTCCATAGCTGCCTTCGCGGCTTTTGCCAATGGCGTCAATTTCGTCGATGAAGACAATACAGGGAGCCTTCTTCGAGGCCTCGCTGAAAAGGTCTCGCACCTTGGCGGCACCCATACCCACAAACATCTGTACGAACTCCGAACCCGACATCGAGAAGAACGGAACTCCCGCCTCGCCTGCCACGGCGCGTGCGATGAGGGTCTTGCCGGTACCCGGAGGACCCACCAGCAGGGCACCCTTGGGCAGCTTGGCACCGAGGGCGGTGTAGCGCTTGGGGTTGTGGAGAAAATCCACCATCTCCTGCAACGACGCTTTGGCCTCGTCCTGGCCTGCCACGTCGGCAAAGCGTGTCTTCACCTGCGTGTCGGCATAGACCTTTGCGCCGCTCTTGCCCAGCGACATAAAGTTGCCCATACCCATACCGCCAGCGGCACCGGCACCTTTGCTCATACGTTTGAACATAGCTCGGTAGAAGAGCCAGAAAAGCAAGCCGGGCAGTATCCACCACATGATGAAGTCGATGATGGGCGACCGCTGGCCTTGGATTTTCTTGACAAACTCAATCTTGCCGCTTTCGTTGGGACTTGTGGCCTGCAACAGACGGTCCACCAGGTTGGGGTCGTCGACGCTGCCGGTGCTGTAGGTCTGTTTGCCGGCGGTGTAGAGTATCTGTTCGCCGGTGATGACCACCTGCTCCACTTCGCCTTCCTCCACTTTGGCTATGAACGAGCCGTAGTCGGTTTGCACGATGCTGCGTTGGTTGATGGCTGGCTGCAGCACAGCGTTTATCAGCAACAGGAACAGCGCCACAGCGATAAAGCCCCATATCCGGGGACCGTTGCCGCCAAGCTTCTGCTCGGGTTTCTTCTTCTGCTGCTGGTTGTTATCAGGTTGCCGGTCTGGAAATTCCACAAATTTCATATTGTCTTTCTATTCGTTACTGTTCGTGCTTTCGTTATTCACCGTATTTCTCGATATATTCAGCCGTTTCTCTGGCGTGCGTTTTTTGCTTTTTCGCTGGCTTTTGCCACGCGTGCTTTCATTTCGTCCATTTTGGCTTGCGATTGAGCCAGTCTTTCCTTCATTGTCACAGATATAATTATTTTGATATGAATAATTTTGCAAAATTACATCTAAATCCCCATACTCGGTTTATACTAAAGTGTAAACCCGAGGAGATTTAACCGCTTTTTACACTTTTATGTAATAATAAGAGGCTTTCAGCGTTACATAAATAAATACAATACAAAGACAGAATGACAGCATACGAACCCTACATAGCAATGGCGCAATCGATAGCCAACATCACTTTTCAAGGAATATACCTTATCAATCCCGTTGAAAAGCAGGTTGTCTATGCCTCCGACACGCTGCTCCAGCGGTCGCCCGGCGACACTGTTTCTGCCGAGACGTTGATTTCGCTTGACCAACGGGAACTGGACGCCATCGCCGCCGCCGTCCAATACAAAGCTGCCACACCTGAGAGGCGAAAAGGATTCATGCTCCATATCAATACCCCTTGGCAAAATCAAAACACGTTGGCCTCCCACAAACTGACAATCGTACACACCGATGAGCAAGGCAACCCACTACTGGTGATGGGATTTGTCTCGCCATCTCTCCGCGAGTGCACAGATGGCATTATGTTCCGTTTTGCCGACGAGGATGCCTTGTACCAATACCAACACGAAACAAGACAATGGGTACGCCAGCCGTTGCCGCATCTTACCGGCAACGAGCTCACTATGCTTCGCCTCACCTTGCAGGGACATTCGCTCGAAGCAATAGGCCGACTGATGTATAAAAGCACCGAAAGCGTGAAATACTATCGCCGTCAGGTCTTCGAGAAACTCAATGTGCGAAACATCACCGAAGCCCTTGCTGTCGCCGCCGACTACTGTTTGCTATAACCGCATCCCTGCCATACGGGCAACAAGGAATGATTGCGATCATGTGTCAATGTGTAAATGCGTGACTAACATACAGACACAAGATACCATTAAGAATTGGCACAACAAATTCTCAGATGCTCCGGCTGCGCTGCCATTGCTCGCCCTTGCGGTGGCGGACAAAGCGGAAGTCGCACCGATCGCCGCCCTGGCAGAGGGTCTGGGTGCGGATGAAGTCGGTGTAGGGCAACGGGAGCTTTTTCGCAGTAGGTTTTTATAGAAATGTAGTCGTCAGACAATAAAAGCGGGAGGGATGCGCTATTGTGGGCGTAAATGATTTTTCGGATGAAAGATAGATTTGTTTGTAACTCGCTGATTTTTACCCCCCACGAATTGCACAAATAATCGTCGGGAGGCTTTCCTCTTTGTTTTTAATTCATTTGCCTCTCTCTACTGACTGTTTTGATTCAGATATAATTTGAGACCCCGCACAATAAAAGGCGGGGTTTTGCGTTTATGATTCCGAAATTAGATAATATGATTGAAGAATACTTAAATAAAATTATCAACGCCGACTGCCTCGATGTGCTGCACCAACTGCCGGATGCTTGCATCGATTTGGTTGTCACTTCGCCGCCCTACAACTTAAAGAACTCGACTGGCAATGGTATGAAGGACGGTCGCGGCGGCAAATGGGCGAATGCTGCCCTCATCAAAGGTTACGAAAACTACGACGACTGTATGCCAGTCGCTAAATGGGCATAAATGATATGGAACTTACAGATGAACAAATAAAGCGCCAGGATTACGTTGACAATGCAATTTTCAACCTTATCAACGATGTAATCCCGTCGGATGATGAGTTGGATTGGAATATTGAAATCATTGGCAATGTCCGTGATGTTATACATGACGAACTGGTGAAGAGAGGAATATGCACGGCACAAGAGTTCTATCCCGAAATTGACGAATAGCAAAATGGAAATACGTGAAAAGCAAATAGAAGATATTCTTGTCAGTTCACCGTCGCTTGTCCAAAGAACCTTTGGCCTTGACGAGGAGCCTCGCCTTATCGGCAGACAAATCGCTGTACCGTCGGGAAGGCTTGATATGCTTTACACGTATCAGAAAGACATCTTCCTCATCGAACTGAAGGTCGCCACGTTCCAAAAGAAATTTATCAAGCAGGTGCTTGACTACAAAAAGGACTTGCAGAGATTCCAAGTGCATGGCAAACTCGTTGCCGGTGACATTGTGCCGTTCCTGCTGATGCCACACACAAGCAACAACAATCGTAACGAGATTGAGGCGCATGGTGTGATATTGCAGGAGTACAACCCCGAGGATATTTTGAGTTTCTTTTACAGCGAGCGGTTGCGTCCTATCACAACGTTCTCCGAATTGAAACCCGTGGATGTAGGCATCTGGAACATCCACCTCATCAACAAATTTATCTACGAACTAAAACTGACCAATTCGATGGAGGAACTACGGCACATTGTTGGCGGCTCCTCCAAGACGCTCTACAACAAGATACGTTTTGCAAACGAACTCGGACTACTCAATTGGTCGAAGAGCGGAGACTACATTGCTCTGTCGAGATTAGGGGAGCAATACGTTGAAGCCAAAGACAAATACTTGGACGAAACATTGAGCGAAGACCAGGCAAAGTTGCTCAAGGATTATGTCATGCAAAATCCGTACGACTCTTGTATCACCCTAGGCATTGCATCAATGGTGGAATGTGTGTTCACACTTGCAAAGACCTCTTACCCTGTTCCGCTGGAACAATTGGAACAATATTTCGCAACCTATTCTGGCAAGTCGCTCGACTGGCAGACCCCGCGAGCCAAGATGTACGGAGCCAAAATGTATTCGAACTACGCAATAGACCTCGGACTTCTTGCAAAGAACGACAATAGCGTGTACCTCACTCCCGAGGGCTTTAAGTTCGTTATCCAGATGCAGCTACACAAGAGTTTGAAACTAATGAATTACTTGAACATTAATTGATAGAGAAATTCATCCAAGCCATCCGCGATGGCAAAATATACATCGACTTCGATGCCCGCACCGGCCACAATCACGGCACAAAATCCGTCGCTTTACAAGAATGCTGAAGTGGTAATTGATAAACGGAACAATTGATTTTGAAAACTGCCATCGCCGTGCTGCAATACCTCCAAACGGTTTTGAAAACGGCTGTCGCGGTTTGCGAAAATGGGTTTTGAAATTGAAACAAGGTTTTGCAGGGGTGCAAAAGGGTGTTTTGAAAATGAAACAGGGTTTCGCAGGTTGCGAAAGGGCCTTTCGGAATGAAAACAGGGTTTTGCAGGGTTACAACGGGGTGTTTTGAAACGAAAACATAGTTTTGCAGGGCTGCAACGCGGCCTCTCGGAATGAAATATTAACAATGTAATACTACATAGATATGGAAGCAATCAAATTTGACGAAAAGTCATTGTCGCGGTTTCCCGTGGCGTTTTATTTCAGCGCGGTGAAATCGTTTGAGGAGCGCATCCGCGCGGCGGAATGCGGACAGGAGCGGTTCCAGAGGATGCGGGACGAGTACAGCAGGCTGTTCGTGGCTTTCGACGAGGCCTACAAGCGGACGCAGAAGAGCGAGCTGACGGCGAAGATTGCCGCCCTGGACAAGGAGCGCGACGGCTACGCCTACGTGATACAGAAGGTGGCCGAGGCGTGGGCGGCGAAACTCGAGGACGAAAGCCTGGCGGCACACGGCCGCAGGGTGGCGCAGGTGTTCCGCGACTACGGCTTCCGCACCAGCGAGGCGCTGGTGGCGGAGAACGCGAAGAT
>CAJONE010000111.1:4210-7408 GCA_905235855.1 uncultured Bacteroidales bacterium | reverse complement strand
CGTTACACAAACCACACCCACACCTTGCCACGCAAACTGCACATAATACCGCTTCTGCTCTTTATAGCCGTCGCCACCGCGCACGGACAGGACTTGTCAGACCCGAACACCAACTACCAGCTGGCCGTAGTCATAGGCGGCGACACCATTCCGCGCTACTACCTGCGCGAAGTGACGGTAGCCAAGCAAGTGAGCCTCACCGAGGACGAAATACGCAAAAACAAGAAACTCATCCGCAACATAAAAAAAATGCTGCCCTATGCCAAGGCCGCAAAACGCGAACTGGAAATCATCGACCGCGAAGCCGCCAACCTGTCGAAGAGTGAACGCCGCAAATACATGAAAGCCAAAGAGGACGAAATAATGGAGCGCTACGCTGCCGAACTGAAAAAATGCACCATATCGCAGGGAAAAGTGTTGTTGAAACTCCTCGACCGCGAAACCGGCAAGTCGGCCTACACCTGCGTGGGCGAACTGCGCGGCAAGGTCCGCGCCGGATTCTACCAGTCGTTCGCATGGATTTTCGGGTTCAAACTCAAGGCCCGCTACAACCCGGAAAAAAACAAGGACGACAATCTCATCGAACGCATAACACGCTATGTCGAAAGTGGACGCCTGTAAAAAACTTAATCCACTGAATCCACAGGACAAACCCACTGGCGCACCACTCGACCATACAACCCACTTTCAATTTATGTACGCAATCTGCACACTTCCACTATGCCCTGTCCGTGCCGAAGCCTCCGACAGGGCCGAACTTGTCGACCAACTGCTTTTCGGCGACAGATTCACCGTCACTGACCGCCATGAGAAATGGAGCCGCATACAGTGCGACGACTACGACTACACAGGCTGGATCGACAACAAGCAATACACACCAGTCGACGAACAACAGTATGAAGCCGTCGGCAAATGGAGCTGCATAGCCACCGAGCCGATAACCAGTGTCACGCTTGGCGACGACTCGCTGATGGTTCCCATGGGGTCTCGCCTGCCGGCTGACTGGAGCCGTCGGCAAACCGACGTTCACCCACTTCCCATCGACCTTGCAGTAAAACTTCTGCACAGCCCTTACCTTTGGGGAGGCAAAAGCTGTATGGGAATCGACTGTTCGGGGCTTACGCAGGTTACGTTCCGGGCAAGCGGCATAAAACTGCCGCGCGACGCGTCGCAGCAGGCATGCTGCGGCATACCTGTCACGTCGCTGGACGAAGCATTGCCCAACGACCTGTGCTTTTTCACAAAGTTAACCGACAAAACCAACGCCAACATCAGCGACAGCTGCGACCTTCCGATTACACATGTGGGCATATACATGGGGCAACACAGCATAATCCATGCCTCAGGCCAAGTGCGAATAGACCGCATCGACAGCCAGGGGATTTTCAACTCCGGCCTCGGCCACTACACCCATCGCCTGCACTCTATCCGTCGCATGCATTGACACTTGCAGCACGGCACCGTGTTTAAGCATATCGCAAAAAAGCGTGGCACACATTCCGTATGCCACGCTTTTCAGTTATGTTCAGACTATTGACTATCGGGTCGAGATAACCAGATAGTCTGTATATTTCCAGAACTGCTCCACATCGAGAATCTTCAGGTAAGCAGTCACTTTCGGATTAGTCTCGTCTGCCACAAGCTGATATGACGTTTCGGGATGTTTCGACACGACCTTCACACGTTTGGCGTTGATGGTGACGGTCATAACCTGGGTGCGGTCGATTTCGGTGAACACGCTGGTCTCCATATTGTCAGTTGTCTGCTGGCGACGTTTGCTGATACCGATTTTGTCGATAACGCCAAGCGACTTGAGGTCTTTGTATGTACCCACGACATAATAGGCCTTGTTGGCTTCGGCGATGCGCTGGGCAATGGTATGGTCTTTCTCCTCGTTGGCGGCTGTCAGTTCGGCCACGTTCTGGTTCAGCACCCGTATGGTGGCATTCTTGTTCTGGAGTTCCTCGTTGAGGGCTGCAATCTGGCTTTCCTGCTCGGCTATGCGGTTTTCGAGCTTGGTGACAAACTCTTGCAGTTCTTTGTTCTTGCGGTTTTTTGCACCCAGCTGGTTGTTCAAGCTGGCCAATTTTGCCTTGTTGTCGGCCAAAAGGCTTTCGATGCTGGAAATCTGCTCGGTAATTTTTCCGCGAATGTTGGTGTTGCCCTCACCATCGCGACGTAGTTCCTGAACCACGCCATACTGTGCCGAAACCTGCGCCAGATTGTCTTCAATGGCATTAAGGGCGGCAAAAACGGAGTCAATCTCGGCATCTTTGCTGGCCACCTGTTTCTGCAAAGAGTCGTTCTGTTGGCGCAACTCGTTAATTTCGTTTTGGTTGCAAGCGGTAAACATAAAAACTGCAATCGCTGCCGTGAGTGTGAAAATGAGTTTTTTCATATTATTTTGTCTTTAGTTATTTTAGTTATGCAACCGTTGTCGACGGTCGGTGAAACATAATAAAATTGTGTCATTTGAGTTATAATTCAAAGTGCAAAGTTACAAATTATATTTCGTATGAACAAAACTGCAATAAAAATTATGGTTATGACATTCGCCGCGGTTGCACCGCTTATGGCAGGGGCGCAGGGCAACCCGCTACTCGAAAACTGGAACACACCGCACCAGACTCCACCTTTCGGAAAAATAAAGACAGAACACTACGTTCCCGCCACACGCGAGGCCATTAAAGAGGCTGAGGCCGAGATAAACGCAATCATCAGCCAGAAAGGGAAACCGACTTTCGACAACACCATAGTGGCCATGCAGTCGGCCGGCGAGAAACTGAGCCGCATCAGCGAACTGCTTTTCAACCTCAACGAGTGCCACACGTCGCCCGAAATGCAGGAAGCCGTCATGACCGTGCTACCCGAAATCACACGCTATTCCAACTGGGTCGCAATGAACGAAAAACTGTTTGCGAGGGTTAAGAAGATCTACGACCAGCGCGACAATCTCGGTCTCAACACCGAACAGCTGGTGCTTCTTGACGACACCTACCGCTCTTTTGTTGAGAACGGTGTCAACCTGCCCAAAAAAGAAAAGAAGCTTTTTGCCGAATACGACGAGGAGCTCTCGAAACTCACCCAACAGTTCAACCAGAACGTTTTGGCCGACAACAACGAATACACCCTGCACATCACTGACAAGAAAGACCTTCGGGGCCTGCCAGCCAACGTGGTGGACGCAGCCAAGCAAGC
>CAJONE010000111.1:0-4199 GCA_905235855.1 uncultured Bacteroidales bacterium | reverse complement strand
ATTTCCGTATAACGACGGCACGCTGACCGTCGATGAAGATATAGAAAATTCGACAGACGAACTGCCGACAACCGCGAACTGCGCGAACAGATATGGCGAGCCTACAACAGCCGCGGATTCCGCAACAACGCCAACAACAACATGTCGCTTATACGCCGCATCACCGAGCTGCGAATGCAAAAAGCCAAGCTTTTGGGCTACGACAACTATGCAGCCTACGCCCTGAGCGACAAAATGGCCAAGGATGTCGCCACTGTCGGCAAATTTATGCAGGATCTGCAGAACCACGCTTTGCGCCAAGCCATGGCCGATGTCAAAGAGGTGCAGCAATATGCCGAGGACCACGGAGTGGACTTCCAGCTCCAGCGCTGGGACTTCACATACTACAGCGAGAAACTCAAAAAATCGAAATACGACTTCGACGCCGAACTGCTACGCCCCTATTTCCAGCTCGAAAAGGTGCGTCAGGGAATCTTCGACCTCTATGGCCGGCTCTACGGCATCCGCTTTGTCGAAGCGCGCGACATCGAAGTCTACCACCCCGATGTGACGGCCTACGAGGTGTTCGACGGCTCGCGTTTTATGGGTGTGCTCTACCTCGACATGTATCCGCGAGCCTCAAAACGCAGCGGAGCCTGGATGACCGAGTTTCGCGGACAGAACAAAATCGGCAGCAAACTTATACCCGGCTCCAAAGAAGTGCGTCCACTCATCCAAGTGGTATGCAACTTCACCAAGCCCGTCGGTGACAAACCGTCGCTCTTGAGTTTCGACGAGGTGGAAACCTTCATGCACGAGATGGGGCACGCCATGCACGGCATGATGAGCGACGTGACCTACCCCTCGCTCAGCGGCACCAACGTAAAACACGACTTTGTCGAAACCCTGTCGCAGGTGATGGAGAACTGGTGCTACGAGCCTGAATTCCTCAACACCTTCGCCAAACACTATCAGACCGGCGACACCATACCCGCCGAGTATATCAAGAAAATAAAGGCCAGCGAGAACTACCTCTCCGGCTACGCCTGCATCAGGCAACTCAACTACGGCAACATCGACATGGCCTACCACACCCTTCAAAGTCCGCTAACCGAGGACATAGAGTCGTTCGAGCATCGCAATATGGTCGAGCTTCTGCCCGTGGTCGAAGGGGCAATTAGTTCGACCGCATTCACCCATATTTTCTCGGGCGGCTATGCAGCCGGCTACTATGGCTACAAATGGGCCGAGGTGCTCGATGCCGACATTTTCTCAAAATTCAAGAAAGAGGGCATATTCAACAAACAGACAGCCTCCGACTTCCGCAACATGGTTCTGTCGCGCGGCGGTTCCGACGACCCATCGGCACTCTTCCGCAAGTTTATGGGACGCGACCCCGACAACACAGCATTCCTCGTCCGCAGCGGCTTTATGGAGGAAGCGAAATTCCACCCTGTTAGAAAACAGCGTTAAACGGCCTCAGCCCTGTAGCAATCGGCACTTAAACATAAAACCGACTCTGATTCAATTCGCATATATATCCTTTTCCTATGAACGACAAATTGGCCCAGCAGATAGTAAAGCTTTTCGCAAACAACCCGTTCGACACCTTCAACCCGAAGCAAGTGGCCGCACGTGTCGGCGCTCACGACAAGGCTGCCCGAGCACAGGTTGATGAGGTCATATTCCTGCTTGCCACCGACGAGATACTGGTGGAAGAAGGCCGCGGAAAGTACAAAATCAATCCCAAAAACATCAACGACACACCCCACAACCAGATAGTCGGAACCATCGACATGAAACAAACCGGGAAAGCCTATGTCATTCCTGACGAGGAGGGGCGGGAGGATATACTCATAGCACCTAACTACACCAACCATGCTCTGCACGGTGACACTGTGCGCGTGTCGATGTTTCCGCGACGCAAGATGCACAAACCCGAAGGCGAGGTGGTCGAAATCATCAAACGGGCTCGGACCCGATTCGTGGGACGAATACGGAAGATGGACAAATTCGCTTTCCTGCTGTGCGACAACCGCAACATGGTAGTCGATATTTTCGTGGCCCTCTCCGACCTAAACGGAGCCGAAGAGGGCGAGAAAGCTATTGTCGAAATTGTCGACTGGCCCGAAAGGATGAACAATCCGGTGGGACGCGTCGTGAAGCGGCTCGGCCGACCTGGCGACAACAACGTTGAAATGCAGTCGATACTGGCCGACTACGATTTTCCGCTCGATTTTCCACAAGAAGCCGAAAAAGAGGCTGCAAAAATAAAAAAGCCAGGGAAAAAGGATTTTGAAGGGCGCAAGGACTTCCGTTCCGTCACCACCTTCACGATTGACCCCGCCGACGCAAAGGACTTCGACGATGCACTCTCGTTCCGCACACTCGAAAACGGCTATTTCGAGGTTGGAGTGCATATAGCCGACGTGTCGCACTATGTCGCACCCGGTTCCGCCATCGACCGCGAGGCCTACGAACGCGGCACAAGCGTTTACCTCGTCGACCGGACCATCCCGATGCTGCCCGAACGTCTCTGCAACGGCGTGTGTTCGCTCTCCGCCGGCGAGGACAAGCTCTGCTTCAGCGTCGTTATGCAGATGGACAGCACGGCCAATGTGCACAATGTGTGGTTCGGGAAAACGGTTATCCACTCCGACCAGCGCCTCTGCTACGAGGAAGCGCAGGCCATAATCGAAAACGGGATACCACAGACAACCGACAGTCAGCAGTCCGCCGTGGCCGATGCCATACTGCAATTGCACAAGCTGGCCACCATACTGCGGAAAGAGCGCTATAGCACCGGTGCCATCAATTTCGAAACCCAGGAGGTCAAATTCAAACTCGACGAAAACGCCAAGCCTATAGGCGTCTATATCAAGGAGCAGAAAGAGGCCAACTGGCTCATTGAGGAATTCATGCTTCTCGCCAACCGCAGTGTGGCCGAACATGTCGGCAGCAAACACAATGCCAAGAAAACAAAAACGCAAAAAAAAGATACACCAAAAACATTTGTCTATCGTGTACACGACGAGCCGAACCCTGAAAAGCTCAACACTTTCGTGGAGTTTGTCGGAAAACTCGGTTTCAAGATGAAAGTCGGTAGCCGCAAAGCCCTGGCCGATTCATACAACCGCCTTTTCAGCGACATTGCAGGCCGCGGAGAGGAATATATGATCGACACAATCGCCATACGCACAATGTCGAAAGCCTACTACTCTACCGAAAACATCGGCCACTATGGGCTTGCATTCCCGTTCTACACACATTTCACCTCGCCAATACGCCGCTATCCCGACCTGATGGTCCACCGCCTGCTGGAGCGATACCTCCACGGCGGGGCATCGGTCAGCGCCGACGAATACGAGCAATACTGCAAACACTGCTCGCAAATGGAGAAAAAAGCCGCCGATGCCGAACGGGCCAGTATAAAATACAAGCAGGCCGAATACCTGAGCGACAAACTCGGGCAGGTGTTTCCTGCCCTCATTTCAGGCGTCAGCAAGTGGGGCATCTATGCCGAGATTGAAGGCAACAAGTGCGAAGGCATGATTGCCATAGGCTCGCTCAAGGGCGACTACTACATGCTCGACGAGGACAACTACCAGGTTATTGGCCGTCGCACAGGCAAATGCTACAAACTCGGCTCGCCCGTCAGCATACGAGTCAAAGCAGTCGACATGATCAAAAAACAAATCGACTTCGAACTGGTTGACGACAGCTCAAACAGCCACACAACAGACAACCACGGACATCACGGACACGCCAAACCTCATCCTCAAAAAACAAAAACCGAAAAACAGCACAAAGCTCAGAAGAACAAAAAGGCCAAAGCGTCAAAACGCGACTCGCACAAGTGAAACAATTGACATATTTCGAAATTTTGCGACAAGGCCAGAGGGTCTTTATAGCGGCAAAAAATTAAGTACAGGTATATTGAGGCATACAAACATTAGGTTTTCCTATACTGCAATAATTGCATCAAAGACTGCATAACAATTGAGATGACGTCCATATCGACAGTTTACAATTGATGGATTAAACCAAAACCACGACCTAATTTCAAGTTAGAAGTGCAACACAAGGTAAAAAGAAAATGCCGAAACTAATCAGCACAATCTGGGAAAAATGATTACCTTTGCGTTGAAATGAAAAAATACAACCACTTAACCCATGAGCAAAGATACACTATTTCCGTGTGTCTGAAAGAAAACAAGACA
>CAJONE010000110.1 GCA_905235855.1 uncultured Bacteroidales bacterium | reverse complement strand
GCTCATGACCGTCGAACACAAAGGGCTTGCGGCGCAACCGGGCGGCAAGGCCTACGGCCAAGAGCGTGTCGGTGTCGTTGGCGTAGAAAGCGTCGGCAGCCGAGCAGAGAAGTTTAAAGAAAAGCTTGAGGTTCAGTTCGGCATAAAAGAGCGGCGACGAACGGAAAAGCAACCACATTTTGACAGTGCGGTAGGGTTTCGGGAGCGGGCGTGCGTCGGGCCATGCACGCCCGACAAGGGTTATGTTGTAGCCCGCCGCGTGCAACGCGTCGCAGGCACGCAGAACCCGCTGGTCGGTGAGCAGGTCGTCGCTCACAGCCACGACAATCCTACGCTTCTGAACTGCAGACTCCGATTTTTCCATATCCATAAAACGCGAAAAAGATAAAAATCGTACCTTTGCACCAGTCTTTACAGTTTATTCCACCCCAGAACAAGCCTTGTCACCCACCCAGTTTGCCGATATAATCCTGCCGCTTCACCTGCGCAGCACCTTCACCTACCGCATTCCCAACGAGTATGCGGGCAAGGTTATGGCCGGGCAACGCGTGGTGGTGCAATTCGGGTCGAAAAAGCTGTATTCCGGTCTGGTGAGGCGAGTGCACCAAACAGTTCCGCACTACCAAGTGAAGTATATTCTCTCGGTAATTGATCCGCAGCCAATTGTTGACGAGCATGTTTTCCGTTTATGGGAGTGGATGGCGAGATATTACATGTGCTATCTCGGCGATGTGATGACGGTGGCGCTGCCATCGGTGCTGCGGCTGGCCAGCGAATCGATGGTGTCGGTGCACCCGGACTTCGACGGCGAGCTTTCGAGCTTGACCGACACCGAACTGCGCATAGTCAACCTGCTGTCGGCACACCCCGTGATGAGCGTCAACGACATAAGCGTGGCAATCTCGCTCCAAAAAATCATGCCGGTAATCAACGGCATGATAGAGCGAGGCATACTGATAATGGACGAGGATCTGCAGCAAAGGTTCAAACCCATAAAAGCCACCTATATAACACTCGCATCGCAATATCGCGACCCGTCGGAAACCAAGAGGCTATTCGACGCGCTTGAACAAAAAAAGACGGCGGCCAAGCAGCTGCAGGTACTGCTGCGATTCATGCAACTCTCGAACTTCGGAGCCAAAGCGGTGGCAAAAAAAGAGCTTGCAGACATGCCGGGGTTTTCCGCGTCGTCGCTCAACACGCTAATCAAGAACAATATTTTGACCAGTGAGGAGCACACGGTAAGCCGGCTGAAAGAGTTTGAGCGCCTCACCTCGCCCGACACTATCGCGCTCAACGACGAGCAACAGGCCGCCTATGATAAACTCGCAGCCCAACCGGGCGTGAGCCTGCTGCACGGAGTGACGTCGAGCGGCAAGACCGAAGTGTACATCAAACTGATACAGCAAAACATCGAGCAGGGACGCCAAACTTTGTTTCTGCTGCCCGAGATAGCGCTCACATCACAGATTATCAACCGATTGAGGAAATATTTCGGAGGGCGCGTTGGAGTCTACCACTCGCGGTTCAGCCCCAGCCAGCGGGCCGAGGTCTGGAGCCGTGCATTCAGCGACGACCCCGAACGTCGACTCGACGTGCTGCTTGGTGCCCGCAGCGCACTGTTCCTGCCTTTCCGCGACCTCGGCCTCGTAATTGTAATTGTGGACGAGGAGCACGACGGCTCGTACAAGCAATACGAGCCAGCGCCACGCTACAACTGCCGCGACTCGGCCATCTACCTTGCGAGCCTCTGGAAAGCACGCACCGTGCTCGGCAGCGCGACGCCGAGCATCGAGTCGTACCACAATGCCATGACGGGTAAGTATGCCCTTGTCGAGATGAAACACCGCTATGGCGGGCTGAAACTGCCGGAAGTGCTCTGTGTGGACATGAAGGATGCCATGCGGCACAAGGAGGTGCAGGGCTATTTCTCTTTTTTTCTATCAGACCACATCAAGGAGGCGCTCGAAAACAAAGAGCAGGTGATTCTGTTCCAAAACCGGCGCGGCTACTCGATGCGCATAGAGTGCGACGACTGCCACTGGACACCACAATGCCAACACTGCGACGTGTCGCTCGTGTACCATAAAAGCACCAACTCGCTGCGCTGCCACTATTGCGGCTACGCCATACCGGTTCCGACCCAATGCCCTGTGTGCGGAAAGCCGAACCTGAAACTGAAAGGGTATGGCACAGAACGGATCGAGGACGAGATTGCGACGCTGTTTCCGACGGCACGTGTAGCACGTATGGACCTCGACACCACAATGACCAAAAACCGGCATCTGGAGATTATCACCGACTTTGAGGACCGCAGGGTTGACATTCTGGTGGGAACGCAGATGGTGACAAAGGGACTTGATTTCGACAACGTGAGCGTGGTGGGCATCATCTCGGCCGACAACCTGATAAACTTTCCGGATTTCCGCTCGTTCGAACGCAGTTTCCAGCAAATGATGCAGGTGGCAGGCCGAGCCGGACGCCATGGGCACCAGGGCAAAGTAATCATCCAGACCTACAATCCGTGGCATCAGGCCATACGCAACGTTATCGACAACAACTACGGGGCTATGTACGAGTCGCAGATTGTAGAGCGGCGTGTATTCCGATATCCACCCTTCAGCAAACTGATCGAGATTACGCTGCGGCATCGCGACCCTGAGCTGCTCAACACCGCTGCATCCGATTTCGCATTCCGGCTGCGCGAACGGCTCGACAGCCGTGTGATGGGGCCGGAATACCCAAGCGTGAGCCGAATCCGCGGCTTCTATATCAAACGCGTAATCGTGCGGGCCGAGCCGTCGGACAGCCTCCAGACGGTCAAGCAGATAATTCTCGACGTGACCGACCAGACACTCGCCGTGAAAGATTTCCACCAGGTGAAAATCCACTTCAACGCCGACCCGCAGTGATCACTCGCTCACAATAAGTTTTTTGGTCACGACACTATGCTGTGTCTTTATCCTTACGGCATAAACACCTGTGTTGATGCCGGATAAAGAGTATCTGTCCTGAAAACCGTTCCACTTACGACAAAGCGTACCTTTGGTATCGTAGAGTTCAACTTGCAGCATGCGTGTATCCGATTTCACAGAGAAACAGCTATGGGCAGGGTTGGGAAAAATGGAAACATCATGGTAAACAGACCCGTCAAACGACCGAATAGCGTTTGGGTCCGAATCTGAATCAGGAGTCTCACCAGGAGGTGGGACAATTATTGGAAGGAGTGGCATCCAAAAGTTACGGATGGTTAATTCCCAGCAAAAGTCCAAATAACTTCTATACAGCTCTATTTCCGGTGGATAGATCTTATACGCCGGGATTTTATGCTCGCCACGCGTAGAGTAGGCCAAAACAAAAAAGGAACTGTCGGTTATGTGAACAGGATGACTAAAATACCCACAATACAATTTGTAGGCAAATCGACTGACACTATCGGTTATTGACCAATAAGTGTCATTGGTACGGATCTCGTCCAGAACAAGTGTTTTGGTTTCCGAGTTTGACGTTATTTTAACAGAATCCAACAATGTTTGGGGTGTATTTAATGGGAGATGAATAGGCACTTCGTCCATTATTTTCAACCACAAGTAATTCTGGTCTGAATCACCTATATACGGGCTATCTTCATACAGTGCAACGGCAATTCCATATATTGTGGCTCCCCCTCCTTTTTCCAGAAAACATTCGTGACCAAAACCTCCTTCAAAATGACTCGTCAATATCAAAGGACTCATAGTCCGCAAAGTTCTGTAAAAATAAAAATCACCGTGTGGTAACTGTGGAAACAAAAACCTTGGGTCGTTCAATCTAACTGTATCCTGACAAAAAACAGAATTGACAGCAAAGGTTACAAGCATTATGGCTATCGCTACGCGACCCACAGGGTGAGATATTGCATTATGTTTTTTCATAGCTATAGCTTTGGTTTTATACAAGGAATACTTGTTGAGAGTTTATGCGGAATTGTGTCTGACCACTGGCCAATGACCGCATATTTTGATTTCATGTAGCTACTCCTTAATGAACAGATTCCTTCGGCACATACGTTCGGAATCCAACGTACTTGTCTCCAAACCAACATACTGTGCAGAAATGTAAATTTCTGAACTCTCGATTGGAAAATTGCCACGCCTTTCCCTTCCCACAATTCTTGGCATATAAGAAATGGATGCCTTGTCGAAACAACTACGGGATGGCGCACCCCAATAATGTTTAAATGCAAAAGTACTGCCACCCGCCAACATAAACGAGACGTCATTTGGAGAGGATGCGATGCTCGACATGATTTTCCCTGGGACAAAGTAAGACTCAACGCTGTTCGTACCCGCCACCCGTTGTGTGACCACCTGATATTCGTCATGCGTTAGGCTACCCTCATAGGGAAGGTACTCCAACATAAGGTATGTCATTGAGAGACGGTTGTATGCAAGTTCACACGGTTCGACTTTTTCCGTCATACTGAACTCTTTGGCATCAAACAAATCCAAATTGTTTAATCTGTATTGCCTGATACGAGTTACAAATGCACCCGATGAGGTGACGGCATAGGCAGCAGCTGCAATAGAGTCGCCCCTTGTCGCTGTTGCGTGTATCATCGAGGCTGGCTCATTGTCTGATATTGAATAGTAACACAACGTGTCTATCATAGAAGAAAACATGTCGGTACAACCGCGGCACGCTTTACGCAACGATATCTTGCGACTCCCTAATGACCCGATAAAGCCAATATGGTTTTGGGTAAGGACAATGTCGTCGATAAATTCAATAGTATCTGCATTGGAATAATCCTTACCCACATTGAAAGAACCAGACGACTTGTAGTCCACAATTCTTCCATGTTTTTTGTTGTAGTTACCGACATGCTCAACCTTATGACCAATAGCCACTACTTCGTTAAGATTTAAAAGGTCGTTATGAAAAACCACCATTCTGCTGAGTTCAGATGTAGAGTCTATGTCATAATAAGAGGCATTGTCCTTGCTGCCACTGCCCGTCCTTATCAAATTGATGTTAAACTTCATAATGAATCCCTTCCATACATTCGGGACAAGGTGTGTACCGCAGGCATAGACAGTGTCACCTAAAATACGTAAATCGCGGACATACATATTCTGGTGCTGAATTTTTACCTTGTGTGTTATCGTGGCACTGTTGAGATTAACGAGAACGAAATAACCGTTCACGTCATCATCAAAATAGCCGACGGCGAGAGTGTCGTCGATGTATCGAACCAACGTGTTTACCGGCGAGGTTGCACTTTTGTCCCTTACTACAAAACTTTCGTATTGGGCATTCGACACGCTGCAAAAAAACATAGCCGCAGCAAAGACAATGGAATACAGAACCTTTGTCGAAATAATAAAGTTTTTTGTCATATTGTTGGTTTTTAAATAAATATAAATCCATAGCTATACATCCACATCTACAAAATAACAAAAAAAATAAAAAAAAGCAACTGGGAAAAACATACAAATTCGTTCTGCATAATTCCTCTTTCGAAGAATTATCACATGCAACAAAAAAAACACCGTGGGTGGCTAACGTCGCGGTGCACTATGAAAAACATTTTACGACGTTCTATTTTCTGCCTCTGTAGCGTGCTTTTTCGTGGATCGGGATATAATAGCCGAACGAAAGCATATACGTCATATTGTTGCCGCCAGGAACGGTTATCTTGTATTTCTCGTCGCCGGTAAGCTCACGTTCCTTGATACGGAGTGCGTCGTCTTCGGGGCCGACCGGAACGAAGCCAAAGTCGAACACCAGGTCGAGCATGAACTGACGGTAGTGGTAGCCTATCGAGATAATGGCATCGGCGTCGAAGCGGCGGATGTATTTGAACGCGTTGCGAGCCTGGTTGTCGTCGACGGCATAGTTGTCATAGTTGGCACCGGCATGCGGGTTGTAGGGTGACACCTTGCGGTCGCGATACTTGCCGTAAAT
>CAJONE010000109.1 GCA_905235855.1 uncultured Bacteroidales bacterium | reverse complement strand
AATGCCTTGTCCGAAAATTTGATTGCATCCATAATTCAATATTTTTTTAGTTTGAAAAATCTCTTTTTACCGTGTTTCAAAATTGAAAGGCCCCGAAAACACTCTTTTCAGCCGTTTTTATTTTCATTTTGGGCTTGCGACACTCTTTTCACCGCCTTTTGATTTCAAAACAGCCCCGCGACACTCTTTTCTCCCGTTTTCAAAATCATTTGGCCCTTGCGACACTCTTTTTGGCCATTTTCAAAATCATTTGGCTATCGTCTAATATTTATGGTCTCGCACGGCAGCAGTTCAATCTCATACTGCGCTTCGTATGGTTCCTTGTTGCTCCATTTCATCAGTGCGATGCAGCCACACTCCATTTTGTCGTTTTGAATGTCACGTTATCCACACGTTCAATCTTGTAGAGGTACGACAATTCGGCTTCGTGGTCGGACTTTAGTTGCTTTATGTAGTTCATTGCTTGCGGTTCGCGTTCCTTGGCCACATACTCCATCAACACGTTCAACGCTTCGTTCTGCTTCTTCTGCGCGGCTGCATACTGCGCCGGTGTGGTGGCGCTCAACTTTTCGTCTCGGGCATCCTGCGCCATCTTCATATACTTTTTGAAACGGGCATCTACAGCGTCGGCGAGGTCAAACTTGATGCGCAATGCCAACAATGTCTCGGGCTTCGCGCTGTTGATATCGTATTTGTTGGCAAGGAAGTCACGCTTGCAGATAGCCATCATTACGGCTTCAAGTATCTTTTCAAACATTCCAGCCGATTGTGGATTTCCAATGTTTCCCGCTCTTACCAACACCCCCTTCTCATCATAAACGTTGGGGTGGAAGCAGTATGTATCACCCCGATTACACGAAATGCGGTACTCGGGATGAGACGGATGAAAATCAAAACTCATTTCTTCTGGGAAAAAGACTTTTTTCGTCTGCAAATCTTTTCTATTTTCCCAATTTGTCCATTGCGATTGCTGTGGATTGTCCCAATGGTGGCTTTCGTATTCGCTCCACGGTTTATAATCGGACAAACGAAAAGTGCCATTGAAATAATTGTCTGCACATTCTGGGTTTGGTTTGCGTATGGTGATTGTTTTCATCGGTCTGTCTAACTTGCCTTCATTGGAGGAGTGCTTACTCGGCAGTTCTTTGCCTGCCTCTCTGTCGTAATAATATTGTTTGAAAACTGTTCCCCAAGAATAGTATTTTACAGGCGTGTATTCAAAGCTTTCAATCTTCGACTGCAATTCCGCTTTGGCAGGCAGCAATACCTTATCAGTAAATCCTTTTGGAACTTTCCCTTTGTTTACCGTCTTCATTTCTTTTTCGGTTACATTAGGATTATTGTTGCAGAGCCGAATGAGTACAAGAAATGTTGAGTTATGATACAGTTCGGTCTCAAGTTTTTTCCCATTTTCTTCGTAGGCAATCAACATGTCAATTTCTGCTATGGGAGCAGCAAATGTCCGTAGTGCTTCTGCCCTTGCTGTAGCATTATATTCTGCATTGTAGGCTGCAACAATTGAATCTGCTTTGGCAGTGTCGATAACCTCCTTGTATTCATAAATCCAAAGGTCGGGTTCCGTTTGGTTTTGTGCCGATGCTGCAATCGAAAACGCCAGCATAAAACCGAGAGTATAAATTGCTTTCTTCATATTCAAATGAGATTTGAGATTACAAAACCATCCCGCCCTGCCGCACGTTTGCGGCAGAGAGAGGCAAATGAATTAAAAACAAAGAGGAAAGCCTCCCGACGATTACCTGCGCAATTCGTGGGAGGGGGGGGTAAAATCAGCGAGTTATGAGCATTGCTTTTCATTTGGCTATCATTTTTGCAGGTCGGATGCGGTCAACAATGACAGTGTCCTCCTCCACGTGGAATATGAAACACCAACGGCGGTTGTGGCTCACCATACGGCGGGCCTTGGGATGGTACTGCCGTATGTCCGCCATCGTGCTCGGACGGTACAGGTCGGCATACACCGCCAGCGACTGCACCTCGGCAATCATATTGTCGATATACTTGTTGGCACCGATTTGCGACATTACGGACTTCAGATAGTCTTCCAGGTCGTCCATATCGCGCATCGCGTAGCGACTAATCCTGACCTTGTATACTGTCATAATAGTCATTGACGCGCTTTCTGAGAATGCCAAAATATTCCTCCACCGTCATCAGCTCGCTTTCGGGCGTTTTCTCGACGGATTGCGGGCTGTGGGCAGTCTGCCTGTCGCGTGCCGAACGCGGTGTGCGCGCTGTCTTTGGCTCGTTTGTCGCTGCTGTAGATTCCATATCAAATCGCATTTATTTCGATTTGCAAAATTACGAAGAATTGTCGGATTGGCAAAATGTAATTTGAATTTAATGTGTTTTCACGCGGCAGAGAGCGACACATGAAGAAAGCCAGTGGCTTTCGATAGCGTCCCGCAGGGTGGCAAACGGAGTGCCGCCAAGCGGAGAACAGAGAAAAACAAAAAGGAAAACCTCCCGACGATTACCTGCGCAATTCGTGGGGGTGAATATCAGCGAGTTATGAGCGTAGCAAATCATATACCGTTTTTCTTACGCCATAATAACGCAAACATCCCGCCTTTTATTGTCTTGCGACTACATTTCTTTGGCTCGGCAGTGTGAGCAAGCTCCCGTTGCACCCCTGCAAAACCCTGTTTTCAATCCGAAAGGCCCTTTCGCAACCTGCGAAACCTTGTTTCATTTTCAAAACACCCTTTTGCACCCCTGCAAAACCCTGTTTCAATTTCAAAACTCACTTTCGCGACCTGCGACAGCCGTTTTAAAAACCGTTTGGGGGTTTTGCAGGATAGCAATGGCAGTTTTCAATCTTGATTGGTCGCCCGCACGATGGAAATGATGTCAATCTGGATGGGGATGTTCATTGTTGTATGGGTTTATTGGGTTAATAATTCAATTATAAAGTTGGGGCTTGTACACCTTCGCGGGCGCGACTCTGGAGTTCCATCTTGCCGATGCGCCAGGTGAGGCCGAAGGTGACGGCACGGCTGCCCCAGGTGTAGCTGAAGTTGGATTGATAGTAGGGGTTGAGGCCGACATTGCCGCTTTGTGCGGTGGCGAGGATGTCCTGCCAGTTGAGGAAGAGCGATAGGCGGTCTTCAAGCAGGTCGGCACTCGCGCCAAGGTCGAGCTGGAACGAGGGCTGGCTCTTGCTCATCAGCGACAATGCGGCGGTAGAATAGCGGGCGTTGGCATAGATTTGCAGCACCTTCCACAGTTTGCCCGTCACGTTGAGCCTTCCGCTGAAGGTGGGCAGATGCCGCTCGTCCCATTCGCCGGGACGGAACTCCATATTGTAATAGTAGTCCCAGACATTGGCGTAGAAGCGGATGTTCATAAAGGGTTTGGGCCGCCACGTGACGTTGGCCTCGGCGCCGAATGTGCGGCTGTCGCCGATATTGGTCCACTGGCTGAAACTGACAATACGCCCGTAGTAGGGATGATAGGCCACGTCGCTGAGTTGCTGGATTTCGTCGGTGTTGGCGCGGAGGTAGCCCGTCAGACCCACGCTACCCCAGTTCTTGTACATCGTCCAGCCGCCTTCGAGATTGTGGGTGTGGCTGAAACGCAGGTCGGGGTCGCCAAGCTCGTAGTCCTCTATGCCCAGCCAGGTGTATGTACTCCACAGTTCGCTGCCGGGCGAAGTGAAACGGCGGGTGTAGCTGAGGGTGAAGTTGTGTCCGCTTTCGGTGGCATAACTGGCGTGCAGCGAGGGGATAAAGTCCCAGAAGGCCTTGTCAACGTCATATTGCGTGGTCTCCACGGGCAGATCGGTGAAGGTGGCCTGCTTCCACTTGCGGTAAGCACGGACACCGCCTTTGAGGGTGAGCCGTTGGATTTTATGCTGTACTGCAATATAGGCATTCAATTCGTTGTCAATTATTCGGGTGCTGAAAGTGCGGTCGGCATCGCGCATCCATTGGCCTGTAGCAAAATTCATCGTGTCCCACTGCACGGACTGTGAGTTGCGCCCCAGCACAGCCCCAATACCAGCCTCCATAGTGGTGTTTTGGCTGAAAGGCTTGGTGTAGTCGAGGTCAATATTTGTCCACCACGAAGGATAACGCTCAGTGCGGAGGTTGTGCATATTGTATTGCGACATTACGGTATAGAGGCGTTCCTTGTCGCCTTCTGTACGCGAGTTATTGTAGTTGCTGTTCACCGTAAGGCTGATCTTTTGGCCCAAGGTATCAAGTTGTCGCGAGAGGTATATGCCGCCGAAGCCGCCCATCCATGGTGAGTGAACAAGGTTGTTGGACAGGTAGCTGTAGTCGCCTGGGTTGTAAAGGTATTCTTGGCGCGCAATGTCATAGTGGCTTTCCTGCTTGTTGAGACCGGGGTAAATTCCGCCCCAAGCCTGTAGACTGGTCACGCTGTCGATATTCCACGATACTTGTACTCCTGCAACGCTGTTTATATGCCGCTGGATTTCCTTGCCGTCGTAGGAATACTCCATAGAAAGCGAGCCATCGTCGGCATAGAGTTGTTCCTCGTTGTGCGAATTCACATTGAAGCGAGAGAAGTTGGCGTTTGCCCACGCCGTGACGCTTACTTTCTCGTTGGCCCACACGTAGGAGAGCCACGGCTGGAGGTAGGGCGTGGTGCTGGCGTTGAGCCCCACGGAGAGCAGCGAGTTGAGCTGCACGCGCTGGTCGGTGATGATGTTGATGATAGCACCCGTCGAGCCGTAGCGAGCCGAGGGGTTGCTCAGCACCTCGACACGCTTCACACTGCTGGCGGGCATCGACTTGATGTACTGCTTCAAGGCCTCGCCGCTGAGGGTCGACGGTTTGTCGTTGAGCCAAATGGTCACGTCGCTGCTGCCGCGTAGGGTGATGTTGCCTTCGGGGTCCACCTCCACGCCCGGCGCGTTCTGCAACGCATCGGCCATCGTGCCTGTCTGCACACTGGGGTCATCTTCCACATGGTAGAACACCTTTTCGCCATCAGCGCTGTAGAGCGGACGCTGGGCGGTGACGCTCACGGTCTGCAGCGTGGTGCTGCTTTGGAAGATGTCTATCACGCCCAACGCCGTATCGGGCGGAACGTTGAGGCGCCGCCAGTAGGTGTCGTAGCCCACCGCCGAGATGCGCAGTAGGTACTCGCCCACCGCCACCGACTCGAAGCGCATCGCACCGCGGTCGTCGGTAATGTTGCCCACAACAAACGTGCTGTCCGCCGTCCGCAGCAATACACAGTTAGTAAAAGCCATCGGCTCGCCGCTCTTTGCGTCGCGCAGCGTGCCGTGGACTGCGAGGGTCTGTGCCGTCGCAGTCCCGCCCATAAAGGCAATCATAAATGCAAAAACAATTCTTTTGTTCATTACTGTTATTGAGTTAATAATTAGTGAAGACACAACAAGCCCGCCACGCAAAGCGGTGCTTGCGCGTCAGGCAGTTCAAATAGGCAAAATAAATGTATCCCTTCCCCGCACTACTTGATGGGGGGGGTAAAAATCAGTAAGTTATGAACGTTGCGTTGGTGCATATCATCCTTTAATCAACTTACCTTTCAATATGCGGTCGACAACGACGATGTCGTCCTCGATATGGAATACGTAAATCCACTTCTTGTTGTGCGACACCATACGTCTTGCTCCGGGATACACTTGGCGAATAGTTGCAGAGCGGCTTGCGGCGAAACAGTCGGCATAGGCGGCAAGCGAGTTGACCTCGTCAATCATCGCCAGCACATAGCGTCGCGCACTGTCGTAGGACATC
>CAJONE010000108.1 GCA_905235855.1 uncultured Bacteroidales bacterium | reverse complement strand
TGACCATTTCCACAAAGCCCTCGGCCGCATCATGTGGGAATATGTGGGCATGGCCCGCAACACCGAGAGCCTAAACACAGCCATGGAGCAGGTGAAAGAAGGCCCGGTGTGCGCCCTGCTGACCGACGGCGACCCCGCCCCTGCCGACCAGCGCGACAACATGCTGTGCCGCAGCGTGAAGAAGGCCATTGACATACTGAAACACTCAAAGGACGGTTTCGTGCTGATGATCGAAGGGTCGCAAATCGACTGGGCGTGCCACAACAACGACTTCAAGCACCTCAAGGCCGAGATGGAGGACTTCGAGGCGATGCTCAAAATAGTGCTCGACTGGGCCGAGAAGAACCAGAACACACTGGTGGTGGTGACTGCCGACCACGAAACCGGCGGCCTCTCGCTGCCCGACGGCGACCTGGCGCGCGGCAAGAACGAATACCGCTTCACCACTGGCAACCACACCGGAGTGATGGTGCCCGTGTTCGCCTTCGGCCCCGGAGCCGACAAGTTTACAGGCATACTGCAGAACATCGACATTCCGGAACTGATCTGGAAAGCCGCATTCAAGTAGCCGTAGCAATGCACTAAAGACAAAAAGCAAATGATGGTTTGGCGGGCTGTGCCGTGCGAACCATTTTTTTCATAAAAACTATCCCGACTATCACTACCCCGATGTACCCTAAACAGATAAAACGGCTGGCTGCCGCAGCCATGCTCATGTGCCTGACAACGCTGGTTGCCGCACAGGAGAAGCTCACGCAGGACACGATGCAGTGCCACATCATAGGCGCCAACTTCGGCACCATATTCCCGTCGCGGGGCGGCTCGTTCGGCCTCGCACCCGACGGCACCAAGTCGAAGACCTCGACCATGCACGGTCTCTACAAGATGCCCTACCTCAACTTCGGGGTGAACGTGATATACAAGTACAAGAGCAACTGGCTTGTGCTACTCGACGGCGATTTCAGCTTCGGGTCGGACAATCTCGTGAGCCGCGACCTGCGTATGAGCCACCTCTTCACCCGCGACAGCATAATCGTCGGCACCAACGGCACCGATGCCGTGGCCACGATGTACAACCGCTGCTTTATGGTGCGTGCCGGTGCCGGAAAGATTTTCCGCGTGTCGAACAAAAACCCCAATTCGGGCGTTCTGCTTACGCTCACCGCCGGATGGATACAGCAGCAGACGGTGTTCAACATCCACGAGGTGCACGCCCCGCAAATCGAGAAACCCTACTCGCGCCTCTACGACCACCAGCGCATGGGCGGGGTGCTGACCGAGGGTGTGGGCTTCTGGTTTATGAGCAACAACCTCAATCTGGTGAACTTCTACGTGGCCTTCGAGCTTTCGCAAAGCCTCATGAAGTCGACGCGTCCCTACACCATCGACCACCTTCAGGGTCTCAGCGGCAAGGACAACAACCTCTATTTCGACCTCACCTACACGCTCAAATTCTGCTGGATGTTCCCCCTCAAGGGCAAGACCGCCTATGACTACTACTATTACTAAACCGCCAACAGAAAAGACATCGTCCAATGCGATGGCACAGTCGCTCCCGCAATGTTTTTTTTGCCCGTCGGGAAAGAACAAGAGATATGCAGGCAACTGCCAATTCCACGTTTTTGCCAAAATTCGAGGAATTTAAGTATCTTATGCCCAGCATAAATCCATCTTCCATGATACCCCGCAAACTGCATAACATAATTGAAAGCCATCTATTTAAGGGGAAATCAATTATATTGACCGGAAGTCGGCAGACTGGTAAGACCAGCCTGCTGCACGCGTTGTTCGACGGCAGTGACGACGTGATTTGGCTCGATAGCGGACGGTGATGTGAAAAATTAAGAGAAACTGCATATTGTTAAAGAGCAGCTGTAAATATGCATATTTAATTTTTTTTTGGAAAGCCTAAACGATAACAGATATATCCAACAATAGAAAGCAACGAATCATAATCAAAGCCATGAGGCCTACAAATCCAACACACATGACGACACTCCGCCACTCATCATACAAGAAACAAGCCAAACCGGTTGCACTGCTAATGGTTCTATTCGCTATGTTCACATGCAACATAGGGGTTTATGCACAGTCCACCCTAACTGTCTATGACGGAACAACCACAAGCAATACAGTTCCTGCATACATCTTTTATTTCGACGACTATACGCGAAGCCAAATGGTCTTTCCGGCAAGTGAATTGGACGACATGTACGGTGGCAGTATCAGCCAGATTAAATTTTACACGAACTCCACAAACGTCCCTTACACCACCGTAAACACTAACGTTTACATAAAAGAAGTAGGATATACCACAATCAGTGCTTTCGAAACAAGAGCCAGCTGTACGACGATTTATACCGGCACACTTTCTGTAGTAGCCGCCGGCGACGGAGGGGAACTCACCATAAACTTCAACACACCTTACACTTATAATGGCGGTAACCTGCTGGTAGGTATCGAAAACACATCGGATGCCGAATGGAAAAACATAAACTTTTACGGACAGACAGTAAATGGTGCATCAATTTCGGGTTATAACTCAACAAGCACGGATGACGTAACCCCCACCCAGCGCAATTTCCTCCCCAAGACAACCTTCACTTACACACCTGCTGTTGTAGCCTGCCCAAGTCCCACATCTATTACCGTCTCGTCAATCACGGCCACCACTGCCTCAATCGACTGGGTTGACGGAGGATCAGCTACCAACTGGACCCTGGAATACAGCACAAGCAGCGACTTCTCAAGTGGGGTCAATTCACAAACAGTTACGTCTAAACCACAAACAATTACAGGACTCACACCAAACACCATTTACTATGTGCGTGTTAGAGCCAACTGCGGCGGCTCAAACGGCAGTAGCTCCTGGCGCTCAACAAATTTCAAAACAGCCCTCGGAGTTCCTTTTTGCGAGGAATTCCCTACAACCACGATACCGACGGAGTGGACACGATACAGTGGATTGCTGAATGATGTAATGAACGGCACTGCACTAACATCCACAACATCTGGATGGTATTTCGGAACAAATAATGGTGCGTTTGAAGGCATTGCCAATCACAGTTACGTCAATATATACGGAACATCTTGTAAATATTGGCTGGTGACGCCACAGATTGCATTGACTGGCAACTCGCAGTTGGAGTTCGACCTGTCCTTGACTGCCTATAGTGGAACACTTGCAGCCCCAGCAACAACTGGCACCGACGACAGATTTGTGGTATTAGTCACCACCAACAATATGGCGACATGGTCCATCCTGCGAGAATGGAACAATTCCGGCTCCGCGTATGTTTACAACAACATCAGCTACGCTGCTACAGGTCAGAATGTCATTATTGACCTTTCAGCCTATACAGGTCAGTCTGTAAACATTGCTTTCTATGGTGAATCAACAACTTCAAATGCTGACAACAATCTGCATATCGACAATGTGTGTTTCTCCGCCTTGAGTTCATGTGCAAAACCATCTGGACTGAGTGCATCGACCGTCACCGCCACTTCCGCTTCGCTGGACTGGAATGAACAGGGCTCCGCCACGAACTGGACCATTCAATACAGCACCAGCAGCGATTTTTCAAGCGGTGTAAACTCGGTCAATGTCACCACCAACCCCTATACCCTTACCGGCCTATCGCCGCTCACGACCTACTATGTGCGTGTGCGTGCCAACTGCGGCGGCTCAAATGGCAACAGCGATTGGTGCCTTCCCACAAGCTTCACCACCACCGCCGTACCTACAACCATTGGCACAGGCTGGTGCGACAACTTCGAGGGTGCTTCGTGCAGCTGGGAACTCATCAACGGCACCAACACAAACACTTGGTGCTGGGGAACAGCGGTAAACAACGGCGGATCTCGCTCGATATACATTTCCAACGACGGCGGTACCTCGAATGCCTATACGGTTGGAAACGCCGCAATGGTCTATGCGTCCAAACTGTTCGACTTCGGTGCAGGCGGTGTTTATGAATTCTCCTACGACTGGCAAGCTTACGGTGAAAGCACTTACGACTATATACGTGTGGCGCTTGTGCCAAGCGACCAAACACTTACAGCGGCGACAACCACTCCGACGGGATTCGGCACAACGGGTCTGCCTACTGGCTGGATAGCCGTGGACGAGGGCAACAAACTGAATCTTGTGTCGGGCTGGCAGTCCAAAACCGTGAACGTAAACGTGCCGGCAGGCAACTACTATCTGGTGTTCGCATGGCGCAACGACGGAAGCTCTGGCACCATGCCACCTGCCGCAATCGACAACGTCTGCATCGCGCCTCCCTGCACTGAGCCCGAACTCGCCTATGCCAACGATGACGTTTCCGTGACCTACGGTGACAATGGCAACCTCTACACCAACACTACTCTCTCCAACCCCCACAGCCGCCCGATAACC
>CAJONE010000107.1 GCA_905235855.1 uncultured Bacteroidales bacterium | reverse complement strand
ACCAGTTAAGAGTGATGAGTTGAGAGATAAGAGTGATTTAACAAACTCGGCGTGCTGCAAGATTCCAAATACCAACAGGGAGTTTTGGGTGGAAAAGATCCGGTGCAACCAAGAGCGCGACGGACGAAACTACCGGCTGCTGCAGGAGAACGGATGGCAGGTCATCGTCGTCTGGGAATGCCAGCTGAAGCCCGACAAAATGGAGCGCACCATGCGCGAGGTGGAGTTGCTGCTGAACAACAACCTGCTGTCGCTCTACAGGAAGCACACGCCCATCCCATACGAAACGGAAGAGGGTGTGCGTTTGCCGATGGCGGCGGAAGGTGAATCTTGTAACAAATAAAACGGCCACAACAGACAGATGGAGATAACGCCCCTTTTGATAACAGATGACCGCGCGGCGTTGCGCCGCTGGCTGGCGGAGCACCACCAGAAAGAGCGCGAGGTGTGGGTAGCCACCTATCGCGGCAAACAGCCGCTGGCCGACGCGTTGCCGTATGTGGAGGCCGTGGGGGAGGCCCTCTGTTTCGGATGGATCGACTCCACCTGCATGCGGCTGCCCGAAGGGCGCTTGGCACAACGCCTCTCTCCGCGCCGCAAGAACGGCCATTGGACAGGGCTCAACCTCCGACGGTGTCGCAATCTGGAGCAACGGGGGCTGATGACAGAGGCCGGAAGAACAGCAATGTGATCGAATATCAAAAAAAAATCTCAAAAACAAGGTTTCAAAAAAGGGAAATGATTGACATAAAGATTTCCAATATGTGCTCGCACCTACAGCGGAAGCTGTTTGACGAAGGCGGCGAATACCACCAGCTGTGGTTGGCGATGCAGGACGACGCGGAGGTGACCGCCGTGGTGCGCTCGCGCCAGCTGCATATCTACCGCAACGGGAGAAAAGTTCTGGTACTGGCCGGGAAAGCGGCGCCGAAAATCATCAGGGAAGACCGACTCTGCGAAATTTTAAAGTTACATAATCATGAATAACACGTTCAAAATACGTCCGGCGAGGGCCGATGAAGCAGGCCTTGTGCTGGACTTCATCAAGCGACTGGCCGAATACGAGAAGTGTGCCGACGAGGTGGTAGCCGACGAGGCCACCCTCTACCATTCCCTCTTCGTGGAGCATTCCGCCGAGGTCGTCTTTGCCGAGGAAGACGGCGTACCCATAGGATTTGCCTTGTTCTTTCACAACTTCTCCACCTTCGTGGGTCGCAAAGGGCTCTACCTCGAAGACCTCTTCATAGTGCCCGAGAAACGCGGCAGGGGCTACGGCAAAGCCCTGCTGAAACACCTGGCACGGCTGGCCGTGGAGCGCAACTGCGGCCGTATGGAATGGATCTGCCTCGACTGGAACAAGCCAGCGTTGACGGTATACCGTTCCATCGGCGCCATTCCGATGGACGAGTGGACCGTGCAACGACTTACGGAGCCGGCACTGAAACGTTTTGCACAATAGAAGCCACCCCATTGACCTTGCGTCATCATGTCAATAAATACTATATGTTTTGCCAATTTCTATGAAAAATATTAAACAATAATTATTTTAGTAATACGTTTTTAGTCATACATATATTACACAACCATATGAACAGTCTGTTTGTATTCGGCAAAACGGTAAGCGGTGATGCCTTCACAGATATAGAGAAGGACACCGCCAAGTGATGGGCCTCTGGCTGGAACGGCAATAAAAATCAATCTACATTAGACATTATAGGTGACAGAAAAAACTCCATCATGAAATACGCAACCAAAATAAGCCAATTCTTTTCAAATCAGAACGCCCTGTTTATCATCCCTTTATATCAGCGCTGCTATGCGTGGGATAAGGAAAACTGCCGCAGACTGTTCGACGATATTATCAAAATCAACGACAAGCACCTACCCAGTCACTTCTTCGGTTCCATTGTCACCGTGCAGGAGAGTATGGTGGAAGAGGACTTGCTTGTCATTGACGGTCAGCAACGTATCACCACCATCTCGCTCATTGTCCTCGCCATAAAGAACGCCGTGCAGAACAATGCTTTGGTTTGCGACAGACCAGACATGCTGGAGAAAAAGTCTGAAATCTACCTCAATGCTTCTTTCCGCGAAACATATAAACTGCGCTCCATTGAGCAAGACCATATTGCATACGAGAAACTGTTCGGCAATAATAACGCCGAATTTGTCAGCGATTCAGGTATTACGAGCAATTACCTTTATTTATACGACCGCATCGTCAACTCCGGGATGACAGCCGAAGAACTTATCAATGCTGTCGAACGGCTTGTTATCATAGACCTTCGTCTGGAGCAAGACGATGACCCACAGCTAATATTCGAGTCGCTCAACTCAACAGGCAAAGACCTTACCGAGGCCGACAAGGTCAGAAATTACCTGCTCATGGGCCTAAAGAAGCAACAACAAGAAGACCTCTACCACCGCTATTGGTCGAAGATCGAAAAACTCACCGATGGTGTTCCGACTATGTTTTTCCGAGACTTTTTAACCATGAAGCTACGCAAAATAGGCACGTTGGACAACCTCTATTTCGACTTCAAACAATACGATATTGACGGCCGGTTCGACAGGGAGGATTTGTTGAAAGAGCTGCTTCGCTATGCCAACATCTACCACACAATAACCACTGGTGACAATGCCAGTCCTCGGATAAAGAAGAAGTTGAAACAATTGGCAAGCATCGGATCAACGGTGGGAAATCCTTACTACATGTCGCTGTTTGCTCATGCAGAAAACGGGCAAATAGACGACAACGAGCTCTACGATGTCCTCGACACCACAGAAAACTACTGGGCCCGACGCATCATCTGTGGATACCCTGCCAATTCGCTTGCCAAAATATTTGCCACTCTTCACGGCGACATACTGCGTATCTATACCCAGTTCGAGAAGGTGGGCAAGCAACCCGACGCATCGTATGCCGACCTGTTGAGGTTTATACTTCTCCGCAAACAAGGCAACGCAGCCTTCCCAACCAATGAGGAACTTACTCTGGCTTTCGAGACAAGAAAGATATATAAATTGCCCATAGATTACCGTTACTTCCTTTTCGAACGCATGGAGAACGGGAACAGCAAAGAAGGCGTCATGCCTGTGGTCGAATATATGAGAGAAGGCAAATTCACCATCGAGCACATCATGCCACAATCTTTGACACCCGTCTGGCAGAATGAATTGGGCGATGATTATGCCAAAATACACGAGAAATACCTGCATACCTTTGCCAACCTTACCCTTACTGGTTACAACAGCAATTACGGCAACCGGCCGTTCTCGGAAAAGAAGCACGGTTTCACCGACAACGAAGGTAATCACATCGTAGGATTCGACGGTTCCAGCTTCACCTTGAGCAACTATATGAAGTCGTGCGATAACTGGACACTGACCGAGATTACGGAGCGACAGGAGCAGTTGCTCCAAAAGTTTCTTTCTCTGTGGCCTATGATTACCACGTCACATATTCCTCTCGCACTTGAAACAGACGATATTACCATCTCCGATGAGGACACAGAGGTTACCGGCAGGACACTCGTTGCATTCACATATAACGGCAATCGCTACGAGGTGACCTCATGGAAAGACGCCCTCGTCCAGGTGTGCCACCTTCTGTATTTGGAAGACCGCGCATCCATCATACAACTGTGTCAACAACAGTCGTGGCTGCATTGCGAACCAGCCGATTGGAAGACTCCCTTCGCCGATGGTTGTTACGTATATACTGCCAACGACACCAAGACGAAATGCAACATCATGCGCTATGTGTTTGAAAAATGCGGAATTGATCCCGAATCTCTCATTCTGCATTTAAAACCTGCTGCTGCAAACAGAGACGAATAATTATAAGAGACAATATAAGTATACAATATGCGGACACTTCCGTCCCGCTCACGGATTTTGATGTTGGAATGACCTAGGCTGGTCATCTTGAAGGAACATCCGAATCATGTTCACGGCATATTCTTATGAGTGACTATCTCAACAGAGACAACGGACTGAGGCATTTGCCTTCCGACGCCAACGCCCGCAGCTGCTGCGCACCGGTATGGCAATCTCCTTTTTTCAAATCGGGCTTGTTCTTGCATGGCTCTTTTCCCTGGTCAAGGTATGATTTGTGCCAAAAAATTTCTTAATTAGATTGTGCACGATATATTTTTCAAGGGCGAAAAACGGGGCAAGACGGCAGAAAAGCCACCATGCTAACTTATTATAATATAATATATTGGGCAGACAAGCAACACACAAAACCCTTGCCTGTAGCCAGCAACGCCCTACCAACGCCCTACCAACGCCCTACTAACGCCCACCCCCTGACCCGGAAAGTGAAATGTTAATTATATTGTGCACGATATATTTTTCAGCACCCCACTCCCTGTCCGCGCCAGCCATCCCCCAACCCTGCCTGCGCCAGCCGTCCCCTCCCTGGGGAGGGGTCAGGGGTGGGGGG
>CAJONE010000106.1 GCA_905235855.1 uncultured Bacteroidales bacterium | reverse complement strand
CTGGTCTGGAAGGCAGCGTGATTGTGAACGAGGGGAAGAACGGCAAGGGCGACTACGGCTACAATGCCCGTACCGAGAAATATGAGAACCTCTTCAAGAGTGGTGTCATCGACCCCGCCAAGGTGACCCGTGTTGCCCTCGAGAACGCCGCCTCGATCGCCGGCATGCTGCTGACCACCGAGTGCGTCCTCTGCGACATCAAGGAACCCGAACCCGCAGCCCCCGCCAACCCCGGCATGGGCGGCATGGGTGGCATGTATTAAACTAGTAGACAGTAGGCAGTGGTTAAGTAGTTAAGACAATACTGCTGCCTTCAACAAACGAGGGAGCATCCACACGGGTGCTCCCTTTATTTGCTTATAATATTATTATAGCGTTTCCAATAAGGTAATGAATTCCTCTCGGGTGAGGCCGAGGTCGTTGATGGTTTTCCTCACCACCAGTTCTGACACAGGGTCAACGTGCGTTTGAACGATTACCGTACGTTTCAACCCATCGCGCACCCAGGCCTCGTGGCCTCCTTTGGTGCGCATCTTGTGGAGTCCGAGTGCCGTCAGCACAGCGCGGAACTCCTTCAGTGAAATGTTGGACAGTTTCTTCATGCGTGGGCAGCTATTCTGACGGGAGCAGAGATACGCTCATAATTGGTATTGCTCTGCAGCAAGCTGGAAAGTTGGCGGTTGCGGAGCTGTGTACGGAACGATGGCGGTACAATCTTTTTCTCGCTCACTTTCCATCCGTGTTCCTTCAAGTCCTCTTCAAAAGTGCCCATCTCCATACAGCATTCCACGTGCAATTGAAGACATTCGTAGAAGTTTTTCATGGCATCCTGGAAATTGGTACCGGTGGTAGCGAGGTCGAGCGACGGGCAATAAGCCGTCAGATGCTCCTCCTCCTTGAAAATATACACATCCACATCAAACCGGAACTTGTCCTTGTCTATTTCAATCGTGTTTTTTCTGTGCTTGTTTTCCATAATAATTCAAAACAGATTTTAGATTACAAAGATACGACAAAACCCAGAAACGGAAAGATAAATTTTGTCATATCGGAAAATGTTTGTATTTTTGCAACGTCTTTCGGTAGATGGAAAGACAGAGAGAAAGTGCGTTTTCTCTATTCCGCGAACGTGAACTTGGACACTTCACGAAGGTACAAAGTCGGAATAAGGACAATTGCTCGCTTGGATTGTATTCGCTTAGTCGCGACATACACCAGGTGGAGTCACGGCAAGACCTTATCTACTTTGTACCAACAAAAAGGGAGTCCAAGCCCTACGTTCGAGATGGGGAAAAATGGATGGCTCCACTTTTCGTTGTTATGTAAAATTTATTCACCCGACGAGCCATAGGTACAAAAGTTGCGCCCGACACGGATAAGGGTATAGAAAAATGAAGAAGACAGTTTTATGTTTGATGCTCACGCTGGTAACCGCATTCTCTGTAAATGCACAGCAGAAAACCGTGGCCGAACTGAAAGCGGAACGCGAACAGATTGCCGCTGAACTCAAGTCGAAAGATGTTGTGAAACGTCAGAAAAACATCGACAAACTCAACGAAAAGGCTGCCAAGGTTACCAAGACTGGACTTGGAAGTATCGACGGTGTGGCAGATGTTTCAAAAAGCGTCCTTACAACCCTCACTTCCGCCAACGAGTTGCTGAAGCAGTACCGCACTGACATTACCGACAACGGCAACGGAGAGGTGGAGATTGCCAAATACTCTGCCAATCTTGACGACTATGTGAAACTGGCTGCAAATTTGGTGCAAGCGGGCTTGGACGCGGCAAATGGTGTCCAGCAGCTTAAAGGAGCGAAGGAAGATGCCCAGAAGCTTAATCCGATGCAGGCCAAACCGGCACTCACCTCGGTAAGCTTCTCAACAGACGCCCTGAGGACATCGGGCGAAGAAATCGCGTTGCAGACGCGCATTGTCACCAATCTTATTGAGAGCATCAAGGCTTCAAAAAACCTATAAACAATGAAGAAGATGCTTCTAATGTTTATTCTGTTTGTGAGTGTGCTGTCTGCACACTCGCAAACAGATGAGCGTATGGTGGTCGGTGTGGCCAAATTCACATCGGAAGTAAATAGTTCCTTTGCTGATGCCGTCGCCGAAAAGGTTGTACAAATTGTCACTAACACACACCGATTCATAGTGGTGGATCGTACCAGTTATGATAAAATCAAGGAAGAGCTAGAATTTCAAAAGACAGAAGCATTCCTTGACAGCAAAAACACTGTCAAACAAGATGTGGCTGTAGCTGCACAACGGATGATTGTCGGACACTTGGTGAAAATGAATATTTATACGATGAAAAATACCAGTGGGGGTATTAGTGGCTACAAAGCAAGTGCAGCATTTACGTTAAAGGTGAACGATGTAGAAACCGGTATGGTGACAGAGGCAGAAAGTTTCCAAACAACGGAAAGTCCGCTTGCAGCATCCAAAGAACAAGCAGTAAACCAAGCGTTATCTTCGCTTGACGAAATGTTATATGCTTACATAGCCAAAACGTTTCCTGTGACGGTGAATATTGTAAAGGTTTTGGAAAACAAAAAAGATGCTGCCACCAAAGTCCTTGTAAGCGGTGGGAAAACGTACGGTCTCAAAGAAGGGAACGCTTTGCAAGTTGACGCTGTCGAGTTAGTGGACGGCTTGCCATACCCTAGGGAAATAGGAGAGGTAAAAGTGGCATCTCTTGCAGGCGAGAACTTCGCTGAATGCAAGGTCACCAAGGGCGGAAAACAAATCTCTGCGCGGCTGGCATCCGGCAGTAAAATCCAATGCACATTGATTGTAAAATGAAACGATACATTTTTTTGACGGCATTAACCGTGGTTTGCCTTATGGGTTGCAGGTCGCCCAAGGCGATATACAACGCTGTAGGTATCAGCGACGACGCAAACAGCATAACCCTGCGATGCAACGGTTATGGCGTGTCTGATGCCGATGCTTTGGCCGATGCGGGGCGATATGCGGTTGAGCAGCTGCTGTTTCGTGGCGTACCCAACTCTAACCAGCGCAATCCTCTTATCGGGACCGACGAGGCAACGGCACGAACCCAGTATAAAGCTTACATCTCTGACTTGTTTGACAAAAGAAGATACCTTTCCTTTTTGACGCTCTCCGCTCCTGTGGATGTTGGCACGGAGCGTGGAAAACACTGGACGGTCGCCGACATTACAGTCAATCTCCGCGCCGTGCGCACGGACTTGGAGCAGGCAGGCGTTATACGCAAATTCGGACTATAACTGTATGACATGAAACACATTAAGACAATACTTGCTGCCATGCTGTTTGCACTGATGCCGACAGCAGGCATTACAGCGCAAAACACCGTACAGCCAAAGATAATGGTGATTCCGTATGTGAAACAGGGTGAGGACTTGCGGACTGTATTGGAGAGCGACGTGAACAAACGCATCGTTATTACCAAAATCAAGGAAGCTTTCGACAACCGTGGTTTCACAACGGTTGACTTTGTTGCCAAAATGAAAGCCATATCGAGCGATGCGGCTATGACAAGCGACAACCAAACCGACCTGAAAACAATGATTGTCCAACAGTCCGGTGCTGACATCTATGTCGAGACCGAGGTCGATGTTTTGATGTCGCCATCCGGCAATTCGGTGAAAATCATTGTTACAGGATTCGAATGTTCCACTGGCAACAGCCTTTCCAACAAGGTGGGCGAAAGCGGAAAGTTCTATACCGACGATATCGGAAAACTGGCGAGCAAAGCTATTGAATCAATTGCCGAGGACTTTCTGAACACCATGCAGCTGAAGTTCACCGACATTGTCAACAACGGCAGGTCGGTAATGATAAACTTCGGATTTGCCGATGATTCGCAGCTCCTCATGTCTTCGGAGGTAGGGGCTCAGGGACTGCAGCTGTCCGACGAGATCGAAATGTGGATGGAGGCTCATGCCTTTAAGAACAACTACCACATACAAGCCACCACCGACCGTCAGATGATATTCGACGACGTGCGCATCCCGCTCAAGGATCCTAACACGGGCAACAACTACAATACCAACAAGTTCGCTTTAGAGATATTAAAGTTTATGCGTTCGCTCGGCATTCAGATTCAGCGGGATGTCAAAGGCAGCACAATTTACATCACAATCAAATGAAAAAACTGTTTTCAATTTTGTCTATTGCCTTTATTGCCATGACCGTGCATGGGCAGGATCTTTCAATCGGAATACTGGTTCCCGGTGAAGAACAGGGCTTTTCAGCCGCGCAAAGCGATCTGTTGCAAAACCGGTTGGAACGGCTTTGCACCGACGGCGGCATTGCTGTAGTCAATGCTCCAGACGGCTTCTTTCTCTACCCGGCAGTCTCGATTGTCAGCGACGAGGTGGCCGAGGGCGGCATGCGCAACATCAACGTGATTAAGGCCGAGGTGACGCTGTCTGTGCGTCGTATCGGCGGTGATGTTGGTTGTAGCTGTGGTCCGCAAGCCTCTGTCAGGGTCGGGCTTCACTCGAAGCCAGGCTCTCACGTCGCTTATCAGGTCTCTTAATGTTGCTGAACCCGTTTTTACGCAGTTTCTTTCCAAAGCTAAGACTGCAATGGAAATCTACTGGCAATCGCAATGCCGGCAGATAATGGTTCAGGCCGACCACTGTGCCACCCTGGGCGACTACCGTGCCGCCATTGCTACACTGTGCCATATACCGACTGGTTCGCCGTGTTTCGAATCTGTCGGCGAGGCTCTGGCGAAATACTACGCCCTTTTCCAGTCGCAGCTGTGCAGCGGCATCAAGATGAATGTCGAGTCGGCGTTGGCCACTCACGATTACGAAACCGCTGCCGGCCTGTTGGCAGAGATAGACCCCTCGTCCGATTGCTATCAATATGCCCTCGACATGTTCCGTCGCATTGAAAAGGAGGTGGCGAAATTGGAAAATCGTGACTGGGATTTCAAGATGAGGCAATACAGCGACGCCGTCGCGACCGAGCGGCATCTGATTGACGCTTGCCGCGATGCCGCCAAGTCCTACTACTCCGCTTCCCCGAACGTAAACTACACTCAAGTTATATGGTAGAGTCGTTAGGGATAAGTCATAGCCGCGATTGATGCGGTTGTGTCATTCGGCCAAACTGTCGAGAATACGGGCTATCGTATCCATCATCTGCGGGTGATAGTCGCTCAGGAAAGTCCCGTCCACGCGGTTGGCTATGATCAGGCACACCGTGAGAGCACGATGCCCCATGATGGCCGAAAGGCCATATATGGCCGATGTCTCCATTTCGAGGTTTGTAAGGCGGCACCCGTTCCATTCAAAGGTTGCCAGCCGCTCGTTGAGGTCAGCAATGGCAGGCGCAATGCGCAGGCAGCGCCCCTGCGGAGCGTAGAAACCGGGTGCCGTAGCCGTGATGCCGTGGTGCATGCCTTCGGCCACGCGCGAAATAAGCCATTCCGACGCATCGGCGGCGTAGGGACGCGCAAATTCCGGTCCGAACTGCATGTGGCGTACAAATGCATCGTTCAGCGCATCGTTGAGCTGTCCAGTCTCGTGGCTGTAGTAGTTGAGCAGTCCGTCGAGACCCACGGCGTGTTGCGAAACCACGAGCGAGCCTACCGGCACGTCGTGCAGTAGCGAGCCGCTTGTGCCAATCCTCACCAGGTTAAGGCTGCGATGTGACGACTTGGGTTCTCGTTTTTGCAAATCTATGTTGGCCGCTGCATCAAGTTCCGATACCACGATGTCTATGTTGTCACAGCCCATGCCTGTCGAAAGTGCCGTGAATCGGTGACCATGGTATAGACCGGTGAGGGCGTGGATTTCGCGGTTGCAGGATTCGTGGTCGACACTGTCGAATATTGTTTTGAACATGTCGACGCGGGCCGGGTCGCCCACAAGGATTACATCGTCGGCGAGCGTGTCTGCTGTGAGGTGAATGTGGTAGAGACTGCCGTCTGAGGCTAATACCAGTTCGCTTGATTTAATCATGGTGTGTGGCTGAAATTTGATGATTTTCTGTGTGAATGATGATGGAGAAGAGTGAAGTGATGCAAATCAAAAAGGGGACATTCGCGATGCCCCCTTTTTGAAAATGGTATTGTTCTTATCTGCGTTTCGACGTGTTGGTCGAACTGCTTGAGGAGCGTGTGGAGGTGCCGGATTGACTGCTGGTTTGGCGTGACGAAGTGGCACTGCTCGTGCTGCTGCTTGAGCGGGTCGACGAACTTTGCGAAGTTGTGGCCGAACTGCGCGAAGTGGAGTTCGGCGACGGGTTGGCTGTGCTGCGCGTCGATGTGCCCTGTGACGAGGTCAACGAGCTGCGTGTCGATGTCCCTGTGCCCTGGCTGGTGGATGACGAGCGGCTTGGCGACGATGTGGTTGTTGAACTCGAAT
>CAJONE010000105.1 GCA_905235855.1 uncultured Bacteroidales bacterium | reverse complement strand
GCTGATTGCCAACCACGGTGGCGACCATGCTGTATATCCCGATTGCCGTCCCGATTTTGTCTCGGCCATGGACGCGGCCACACGGCGCGGCACGTATATCAATGTGCGCGTCGAGGCTCCCTACACCAACATCAGCAAGGCCGATATCGTAAGCCGCGGCGCGGCGTGCGGTGTGCCATACGCCGACACCTACTCCTGCTACTGCGGCGGTGAGCACCACTGCGGACGCTGCGCCACCTGCATCGAGCGGCGCGAGGCTTTTGTGAAAGCCGGCGTTCACGACCCGACAGTTTATGAACAATGCTCTAACAATCAAACTTCAACAAACAAATGTTCTATATAAAGAAAACTATCGAAGTGTCGGGTGCCCATCGTCTGGAGCTCGACTATCCCAGCAAATGCACCGAAATGCACGGGCACAACTGGATTATCACAATCTACTGCCGCGCTATGGAATTGGACCGTAACGGCATGGTTGTCGACTTCTCCGAAATCAAGCGTCGCATATTCGACAAACTCGACCATAAGTTCATCAACGACGTTATACCCTACAACCCCACATCCGAGAACATAGCCCGCTGGTGCCAGGAACAGATTGAATGCTGCTATCGCGTCGACGTGCAGGAAACGTCGGGCAATATTGCCACCTACGAAATCGACCAATGACCGTTGCCGAGATATTCTATTCGCTTCAGGGCGAGGGCTTTCACGTCGGCACGCCGGCGGTGTTTGTCCGCTTTGCGGGATGCAACCTGCGATGCCCGTTTTGCGACACCGACTGTGCCGAACGCTATGAGATGTCGGAGGCGGAGATTGTGGCTGCCATTGCGCAATATGAGGCCAAACTGGTGGTAGTTACCGGGGGGGAACCGTCGCTCCAGCTCACAGCCTCGCTTGTCGAGGCAATACACCAGCGGGGCCGAACGGTGGCAATCGAGACCAACGGCACCCACCCGCTGCCGTCGAATGTCGACTGGATTACCCTTTCGCCTAAAGACCTGTTTCTTGGCAGTGTCGCCACGCCGGTATTGAATGAGGTGGACGAGCTGAAAGTGGTTTACGACGGAACTCACGCTCCGGAGCCCTACGAGAACATAAAAGTACGCCACGCTCGCTTTCTGCAGCCCTGCGACACTGGCGACACGCTGCGCAACCAGGCCATAATAGCCCAAACCATCGACTATGTAAAGGCAAATCCACAGTGGCGGCTTTCGCTGCAGACCCACAAACTGATAGGGATAAGATAGAACCGAAAGACGAAAAAACACGATTAAGAAATAAAAAACACTTTTCATGGACCGCACCAAAGACAACCTGCAACAGCTTGGCCGAAAAAGCGACACACCCGAAACCTACGCACCCGAGGTGCTCGAAACTTTCGAGAACAGCCACCCCGAACGCGACTACTGGGTGCAGCTCAACTGCAAGGAGTTCACCACCCTTTGTCCAATTACGGGGCAGCCCGACTTTGCCGAGCTGAAGATTCTCTATATCCCCGACCGACGTATGGTTGAGAGCAAAAGCCTGAAACTCTATCTGTTTTCGTTTCGCAACCATGGCGACTTCCATGAAGACTGTGTCAATACCATCCTCGACGACCTGATCAAGCTGATGGACCCTCGCTATATCGAGATCACCGGCCTTTTCGTTCCACGTGGCGGCATAAGCATCCACCCGTACGCCAACTATGGTCGCCCTGGCACCATGTATGAGCAAATGGCCGCCCGAAGGCTCGAAAACCACGTATAACCACACTGCACAACCCAAGGCCCACGGCGCGGCCGAAGGCTGCCACGTGTCAATATCCGCATAATTTAAGGAAAATGTGTAACTTTGCAACTGCGAAAATCACCCAAGCGACAGTGGTTCGGCTGATGTTGTCAAAACAATTCCGGACACGGGAAAACGCAGTCAAGATTGAACATTTCCCCATGAGACTGACAAGACATTAAAAGAAAAAACATACCCAGCGATGCAAAACATACGAAACATAGCTATTATAGCTCACGTCGACCATGGCAAGACCACCCTGGTTGACCGAATGCTTCATCAGGCCAAACTTTTCCGCGACAATCAAGAGACAGGCGAGCTGATACTCGACAACAACGACCTTGAGCGCGAACGCGGCATAACCATTCTCTCCAAGAACGTGTCGGTGCGTTATCGCGACTATAAAATAAACATCATCGACACGCCGGGTCACAGCGATTTCGGCGGCGAGGTGGAGCGTGTACTCAATATGGCCGACGGCGTGTTGCTCGTGGTCGATGCCTTCGAGGGTCCGATGCCGCAGACCCGTTTTGTGCTGCAGAAGGCCATCGAGCTGGGTTTGAAACCCATAGTAGTGGTGAACAAAGTCGACAAGCCCAATTGCGACCCCGAGGCAACGCAGGAGGCTGTGTTCGACTTGATGTTCAACCTTGGAGCCTCCAACGAGCAGCTCGACTTCCCCACTGTCTACGGTTCGGCCAAACAGGGCTGGATGGGTGAGGACTGGAACACTCCGACCGAGGATATCTCTTACCTTATGGATTTGATAATAAAGCATATCCCTGCTCCGAAGGTAACCGAGGGCAACACTCAGATGATGATATCGTCGCTCGACTACAGTTCCTATCTCGGACGTATAGCCGTGGGACGGCTCAACCGCGGCTCCTTGCAGGCAGGACAGAACATTACGCTGGTTAAGCGCGACCAGTCGCAAATCCACAGCAAGATAAAGGAGCTCTACGTGTTCGAGGGTCTCGGCAAGGAACGCATAAAGACACCCGTCGAAGCCGGCGAAATATGTGCCCTGCTTCTCGACTTGGACAAGAACGTAATGTTCGAAATCGGTGACACCGTTTGCGATGCCGAAAATCCGGAGCCCCTGCCTCCTATCAAGGTTGATGAGCCGACAATGTCAATGCTCTTTACCATCAACAATTCGCCTTTCTTCGGCAAGGAGGGCAAATATGTCACCTCACGCCACCTGCGCGACCGGCTCTTCAAGGAGTTGGAAAAAAACCTTGCCTTGCGGGTCGAGGAGACTGGTTCGCCCGACGCGTTGCTTGTTTACGGTCGCGGCATTATGCACCTTTCAGTCCTGATTGAGACCATGCGCCGCGAGGGCTACGAGCTTCAGGTGGGGCAGCCTAAGGTTATCATCAAAGAAATCGACGGCCAGAAATGCGAGCCGGTCGAGCAACTGACCGTTTTGGTGCCGGAGGTGTTCTCGTCGAAGGTTATCGATGTTGTGACGCGACGCAAGGGCGAGGTCGGCACCATCGACACCAAAGGCGACCGTGTGCAACTCGACTTCACCATCCCCTCGCGCGGCATTATCGGACTTCGCAACACACTGCTCACCGCCACCAACGGCGAGGCTGTCATTGCCCACAGGTTTCTCGAATTTCAACCGTGGAAAGGCGACATGGACGACCACAAGTATGGCGCGCTCATAGCCAAGGAAACCGGCGAGGCCACAGCCTACAGTATCAGCAAGCTGCAGGACCGAGGTCCCTTCTTTATCGAACCCGGCGACATGGTTTATAGCGGCGAAGTCATCGGCGAGAGCCTGCGTCCCGGCAACGACATTGTAATCAATGTCGTAACCGCCAAAAACCTTACCAACATGCGCACCAAGAGCGCCGACGAGAAGTCCACCTGTTCGCCTGCCATCAAGTTCTCGCTCGAAGAAGCGATGGAATACATCCGCGACGACGAGTACCTCGAAATCACGCCCAGCAGCCTGCGTATCCGCAAGATTATCCTCGACGAAACAGAGCGCAAACGCGCCCGCATAGCCGCCGGCCAAGCGGTGGAGTAGAGGGATGCGGCTCGTGAGCCGATAAAAGCCCAGCAACGGGCGGATGCCACAATCGAGCGACAAGTGCCGATCGCCGCATTGCAACGACAATGTAAAGGTAGCAAATCAGTTTTCAAATCATACAAAAAAACTCAACAGACAATGAAAAAGCTAACCAAACTTTTGGGCGTAGCGCTGTTGACCATCGTAATCGTCTCGTGCGAAAGGGATGTCACCTCCGGCGAGTAGGTGGACCTCGGCCTGCCGAGTGGCTTGCTTTGGGCCACATTCAACCTCGGCGCGACCAGCCCTGAGCAGTACGGCGACTACTATGCCTGGGGCGAGAGCCAACCCAATTGGAGTTACGAATGGAATTGGAGAACCTACTTCTACTCCACCGCAGATGGCAGCGGTAAATTGCTGCTGATCACCAAGTACAACACCAGCAGCACCCTTGGCTCAGTCGACAATCTGACTACGCTCCAGCCCTCTGACGATGCTGCCACGCAGCAATTCGGCAACGGTTCAAGGATACCGACCAAAGCTGACTGGCTGGAGCTGCTCGACAACACTACTTCCAAGTGGATCACCATCAACGACGTGTATGGGCGCAAGCTGACATCGAAGAAGAACGGCAAAAGCCTGTTCCTGCCCGCTGCCGGCTACCGCAACGGC
>CAJONE010000104.1 GCA_905235855.1 uncultured Bacteroidales bacterium | reverse complement strand
GGCATCGACCACCGCACCTTCGTCCTCGGCACCGACGGCTATGGCCGCGACGTGCTCAGCATGCTCATGATAGGGTCGCGCGTCAGCCTCTCCGTGGGCTTCATAGCCATCATCATAGCCCTGCTCATCGGCATCACACTCGGCGCCATGGCCGCCTACCACGGCGGATGGGTCGACAACCTCATCATGTGGCTCATCAACGTCGTCTGGTCCATACCCACAGTGCTGCTCGTCATTGCCATCACCTTCGCCCTCGGCAAAGGCTTCTGGCAGATATTCATCGCCGTCGGACTGACGATGTGGGTCGACATAGCACGTGTGGTGCGCGGCGAAGTGTTGAGCCTCAAGGAGAAGGAATATGTCGAGGCCACCCGTGCCTTGGGCTACAGCTCGTTCCGCACCATCTTCCACCACATCCTGCCCGGCGTGGTGGGCGCCGTAGTGGTGGTGGCAGCCTCCAACTTCGCCAGCGCCATACTCCTCGAGGCAGGCCTCAGCTTCCTCGGCATCGGCATACAGCCCCCAACACCCTCGTGGGGCATGATGGTGAAAGACAACTACGGCTACATACTGCTCGACAGCGCCTACCTCGCATTGCTGCCGGGATTGGCCATAATGATAATCGTGCTGGCATTCATGATGCTGGCCAACGGCCTGCGCGACGCACTGGATATCAAGCAATAAAAAGAAATATTTTGCCAGTAGCGAAAAATGTTGTACTTTTGCAACCTGAAAACAGCGAAAAGGGAGTATAGCTCAGCTGGTTCAGAGCGCCTGCCTTACAAGCAGGAGGTCACTGGTTCGAACCCTGTTACTCCCACCAACCGCAAAAGCCTCCATCAGGAGGCTTTTCTCATTCAAAAAAAGCACTTTATAACATTATTTAAGAAATATTTTCATGGCCATATAACATAAAAGTTGTATTTTTGCAACTGATAATTGTAAAAGAAAATAATGTATAACTTTAAAAATCAGTAAAATGAAGAAAGTTTTATCGTTTATTGGTTGCGCAATTTTCGTCGCTGCCATGACTGTGGCCTGTGGTCACAAGAACCAGGAAGAGACCGTTGACAGCATGATCGACAGCACCGTCGACAACGCCGTCGAGCAGGTCGCCCCCGTCGAGAGCGCCACTATGAGTGATGCCGAGCACGCCGCCATGATCGACGCCGCCATCGCCGCCGGCCAGGCCAAGTGCAACTGCTACAAGACCGACGCCGCCAGCGTCGAGGCTTGCATCAACAGCATCCTCACCGAGAGCTACGCTGCCTACAAGGACAACGATGAGTTCCAGGCTCGCATGAACGAAGAGTTCGAGAGCTGCGTCAAGTCGAAAGTTGCCGACGCCACCAAAGACGCCGTCAACCAGGGCGTGAAGGCCGGTGCCAAGGCCATCTCCGACAAACTCAACAAGTAAGGTCAACAAACAGCAAAAAGCAGGTCCTGCCACAGGGCCTGCTTTTTTTGTATCCACACATGCCATGAAGAGACTCACACCGCTCTTACTGTTGGCCTTGCTCTGCGCTTGCCACGGCAAGGGACTGCCCGAAGGGGTGATGGACAAGGAAGCCATGGTGGGGTTCCTCACCGAGGCCTACAGGCTGGAAGCCTACAACAACGTGATGTACAAGGGGCGCACTGCCGAGGTGGCACCCGAGGTGCGCACAGCTTACGACGACCTGCTGCGCCGTATGGATATCGATGCCGCAACAGTCGAACAAAGCATCAACTACTACAGCCAACACCCCCTCGAGTACAAAGAGATACTCGAAGAGGTGAACCGCACTATTGAACAATAGGGTTAGGGAAAAGGGGCGGAACGGCTAATGCCCGCCAACGGGCAAGTCGCCGAAGGTGATGGTGAACTCGCGTTTCTCGCAGTCTTCGACATTGACCACCTCGCGCGACACCCAGCTGGCATAGTCGAACACCGTGCCATGGATATAGGCCGTCGCCACATCGGTGGTGTCGTTGAATTTCAACACCTCCATGGTCACATCCATCGGCCACCAGTCGGAAGTGACGGTGCCGTCGGGCGTATGCACCTCGCTGCTGTCGAAGTAGAAGACATGGCCGCACTGCGAATCGCCATAGAGGGCGCCGGGGATGGTGTAGCCAAGGCCGACATCGTTGATCGTCATGGTGGCGCTGTGTGTGCCGGCACCACGGAAGAACTTCATTCTGACGTATGGGAACTTGGATGAGGACGGGTTCTTGGCGTCGACGTATATCCAGTCGAAACCGCTGATATCGTCGTGCTCGACGTGTGCGGTGTAGTTCAAGGTCGTCCAACGCTGGTCGCCGAAATGCACGGTGATGCTGTCGTTGATTTCGTAGCCGAGCGAATCATATTCGCTATAGTCGGGCCCTTCGTCATCATCGCGATTGCACGCGGTGAAGGCAACGCATCCCAGAACCATTGCCGCCATGGCGGCAATCATTATCTTACCTTTGATATTCATTTCTGTCGTTTTTTTCTAACAATAACGCGGCAGATTTGTATTTATTGTGCAACCGATTTATTTCTATTAGCTTCGAGCTGTTTACGGATGACGGAATCGGGCAGCTGTATGGTATCTGTCATAAACGAGGGCATCTTGATGCAGACATCTACCAGCCATTGTCCATCTTCCAGCACGAGCGGTATGCTATCGGTTTGCTCCACAATGGGGGTATGCTTATGGAAATAGGCACGAGCAGTGGTGTCTGTGAGGATACGCACACCTGTGATAGTAATTTCGGCCGGCGTGTTCTCCATCAGTTTGGCTGTGTCGGCGAACTTCATCAGCCTGAGGAATACAGCTATTGTGGTGTTGCGAGCCTCGGTGGATGAGAAGGGGGCGGCCTCCTCGATACGGTAGTTGCCCATAGCGTCGAGGTAGGCATAGGCGACGCGTTCTATTTCTTTCTTCTGACTGTTGCCCGAGCAACCTGCAAGCAGGCATGCAGCAACGAGGATAACAACTCTACTTTTCATCATGCAAAGGAGTTATAGCCATATGAAAACCCCAGGTTCTGTTTGAACCTGGGGTATTTCTTTTGTCAAAATGCAAAGACTAGCGACGGCCAGTACGTTTCACATTAGAGGTGGGAGTAACCTCGTCAGCCTCTTTCTGTTTGACAACGACCTTACCTTCGGAAGTTTTCTCCACATCAACGACTGCTGCTTCGGAGACCTTGTTTTCAGCCTTCTGAACGGTCTTCTTTGCCGGAGCGGGGGTGACCTGTTCGGCAATCGTGGTGGTGTCCTCGATAGCAGGGCTGTCGACGATCATCTCGTCCTCGACAAGCTGCTCAATAGCGCTATCGATAGGCTCCTCGGTAGTCTTGTTGTTTTTGCAGGCCACAAGGGCGAGCGAAGCGACTGCAACAATGGCAGCGACTTTGAACATTCTTTTCATTATTGCTTGATTTTTTGTTTTGTGATTATTCTTTATTTCTTGGAGTCAAAATGATAGTTGTCGAAAGTGACATCGAGAACCTTCTGAACAATGTTGTGGTTTGCATCATATTCGGCATAGTCATACATTGTGACGGGCACATTGATGCTCAGATTCATAGTGGTAGCATCGAAAACGACCTCGGGGAGAGCCGAGTAATTGTGGGTGTAATACTGATAGTCACCAATGACATAGGTTTCATCATCGAAAGTCACCTCAAGACCACCCTCGTTATAAACCTCAGTGGGGAAGAGCTCGTTACCAGAAAATTCATTGCCAGCACGATCGCTAAAGGTGTAAAGGAAAGCGGGGTAGAAGTCACCGCTTTGGCCAAGCCAGAAGGGCAGGTAGAAAGCGGGAAATACGAGATTTTGGCCATCCATACCCTTGGCAGCCTCGAACCAGAACAGGCTCTCATATTCGCTGCTACGATAAGCATCTTTGAAGCCAAGATCCTGCTGAACACCGTCCCAAATAACGGTCACAGACGAGGTAGGAGTGGGGTTCACGGGAGTGGTGTCGTTGTTTTCTTCTTCATCTTTACCGCAAGCGACCATCAGGCTGCATGCAACAAGGGCGACGCCCATGAATTTGAAAATGTTTTTCATTGTGTTTTAATTTTTTAGGTTAATACTTTTTTATCCAATTTTTTTGCAAAGATACGCACATTTTTTTTAACCGAGACAAAAAAAAGCATTATTGGTAACTCCAACGCGTACCCGATACGACCAAACTACTATATATAATATTGATTATCAAATATCTAACCAAACAGCTACGGGTTTGTTAAATTGAGTTAAACTCCGCACCTCGGAACCACGCAACCCAGTGCTGCCGTCGCGGAAAAAAAACGACAGTACGGCAACAACCAACGAACCATTCGGCGCAACAAAAGCCATCATACTAATAACCAGAGTATTATAGCGATTATAATCACATAAAACGCTAATCGACAAATCTTTAGATGCGGTTTGTAGCTACCAACGCCCTACTAACGCCCTACTAACGCCCTACCAACACCCACCCC
>CAJONE010000103.1 GCA_905235855.1 uncultured Bacteroidales bacterium | reverse complement strand
GTGTAGGATTCATACTCCTCGTAGTCGTCGTGGCTCACTCCGACGGAGCGCAAAAGGTGACGGCTGTCGATGTTGACGGCAAGACGGCGCGGATATATGAAATAGTACAGGTTCGGGTCGGCTTCGTTCACTCCGTCGATTGTGATGCTCTCGATCGAGTAGGGCGAACTGATGTCGGTTTTGTCGAGACCGAGCATTTCGGCTGCGTACTCGGCGTAGGGCGCTTCGTCGAAGTTGCGCTTGTTGAAGGTCACGCTCACGCATACTTTAGTCTTCGGCAGCGCGTAGAGCATTCCGCCTTTGGGGTGAAAAAACGGTTTCGATTTGACCGGATAAACCGTATAGCTGGCGCATGAGGCCAGCAATGCCAAGGCAGGGAGGACTATTAGAAATCGTTTCATATTATCGGTGTTCGGAAACATACGAGGGCGCAAGGGTGGGGGATAGAGTTTCATTTTTCCACTTTCGGGAGGCCAAGTCCGGCCAGCCACAGTCCGGCAAACGTGATAAGACCGTTAATCAGTAGCAGTTCGAAGCCGAAATGGTAGCCACCCCACCACATGGGGGCGTAGACTTTGAGTATGTAGCAAACCACAGGCGACACCACAGCTATCACCGGCACACACCAGTCGCGTATGCGACGCTTGGTGAACAACCCAAAGGCATACATGCCAAGCAACGGCCCGTAGGTGAAGCCGGCGATGTCGAACAGCGTGTCGATGAGCGACTGCGTGTGGAACGGGCGGAAGGCTATGATTACCAGCAGGTAGAGAAGCGCAAACGAGACATGTACCAGACGACGGATTTTCAGCATACGCTCTTCGCTTGCCTCCTTCCGTTTGCCGAAACCGAGAAAGTCGTAGCAGAATGTGGTGGTGAGTGCCGTGAGTGTGCCGTCGGCACTCGAATAGCCCGCCGCTACCATTCCCAACACAAAAACCACCGCCGTGAACGGCGACAGGGAAAACGCGATGGATGGGAAAATCTTGTCGGCCACGACCGCTCCGTTGTCGCCTACGGGCAGGGCAAAACCGGTCTCCGATGCGTAGAAGAGCAGCGCTGCGCCGAGTGTGAGGAAAAGTATGTTGACAACCACAAACAAAGCACTGGAGGTGAGCACGTTTTTTTGTGCGTCGCGCAGCGACTTGCAGGTGAGGTTCTTCTGCATCATGTCTTGGTCGAGGCCAGTCATCGTTATGGTGATAAAGGCTCCGCTCACAATCTGTTTCCAGTAGAATTTTGGGTGGCTCGCATCGGTCTCGAACATGCGGGTGTATCCAGCTTCGGACGCTTTTGAAAACAACTCGCCCACTCCCATGTTCAGGTTGTCGAGAATGGCCACAACGGTAGCAGCGGCTGCGAGCAGCAGAAATGTCGTCTGCAGCATGTCGGTCCACACTACTGTCTTGATGCCGCTGCGGAAGGTGTAGAGCAGGATTATGGCAATAAAAATCACTGCCGGAAGCCAGAAGGGCAACCCCCATTCCTTAAAGACGAATTCGTAGAGTACGAATACCACCAGATACATGCGCAGCGCTGACCCCAGCAGCCGCGATATGATGAAAAACAGTGCTCCCGTGCGTTCGGATGCCAAGCCGAAACGCTGTTCGAGGTAGGTGTAGATCGACGTGAGGTTCAGTTTGTAGTATAGCGGCAGCAGCAGAAAGGCTATTACCACGTATCCGACCACATAGCCGAACACCAGCGGCATATAGGTGAACGCACCGCTGTAGACTCCGCCCGGCACCGACATGAAGGTTACGCCCGAAAGCGATGCTCCTATCATGCCGTAGGCCACCACAAACCACGGCGACTTGCGTCCGCCGCGAAAAAATGCGTCGTTGCCGACCGAGCGGCGCGAGGTGAGCCACATGACAAGAAACAGCAGCGCGGTGTATACTGCAAAACAAACAAGTATAATGAGTTCCATCGGATTAGTGCTTAAATCGCAAAATGCAAAGATAGCAAATTGCAACGGATTGCAGGCCATGCTCCAGTCTGCGCGTTCGGGTTTGCTGTCACCTGTCTGGTTGTCGTCTGCTGGAACAAAACATCTAACGCTAATCTCTTGCCGTCTGAACATCTTTTTGTATCTTTGCATTTTCAAAAACAAAACAAATACTGCAATGGATAAACTAATCATTACGGCCGCCATCTGCGGCGCTGAAGTAACAAAGGAACAGAACCCCAATGTGCCCTACACGGTAGACGAGATTGTGCGAGAGGCCAAATCGGCTGTCGATGCTGGAGCTGCCATCGTCCACCTACACGTGCGCGAGGATGGCGGCACACCAACCCAGAGCCACGTCCGTTTCCAGGAATGCACCGAGGCCATTCTCAAAGAGTGCCCCAATGTCATACTTATACCTTCGACCGGCGGTGCCGTTGGCATGACCCCAGACGAGCGCCTCGACTCGACCAACACCACGCCTGTGCCTGAAATGGCTACCCTCGACTGCGGCACTTGCAACTTCGGCGACGATATATTCGACAACACAATGCCCACCATGCGTGCATTCGGCAAGCGTATGATTGAAAAAGGCATCAAACCCGAATACGAGTGTTTTGAGATGGGACACCTCGAAACCATAGTCCACATGGCCCGCAAAGGCCAGGTTCCGAGTGCGTTTGGTGTGGCAGGCCCCGACGGTCAGCCGCTTCCGTTGGTCCCCATGCAGTTCAATTTCGTGCTTGGTGTGCTTGGTTGTGCCTCCGCCTCGGTCGACAATCTGGTGTGGATGGCCAAGAACATTCCAGCCGGAAGCACCTGGACGGCCACCGGCATTGGTCGTAACGCCTTCACACTTGCTGCTCCGGCTATCGTTATGGGCGGCAACGTCCGCGTCGGTTTTGAGGACAACCTCTATCTCGAGCGCGGCGTACTGGCCAAGAGCAACGGCGAGCTGGTTGACAAGGTGGTGCGTATGGCCAAACTGCTCGGTCGCCCCATCGCCACCAGCGACGAGGCTCGCGAAATATTAAGTCTCAAGAAAAGATAAGATCAGGCTTGACCTGTAGAAATCCGTAAAGAAAGCGGTGGCTCTCATCGATTTCCATACTCACCGACCGACAGCGGAGGGTGTCATCACCCCCCGCTGTTTTGGTATCCACCCGTGGGATGCCTACTGTATGGAGACCTTATGCCACGACGAATCGCGGTTATCGGCTTTTGATCCGCAGTTCGAGGCGGCCGATATCGTCGGCGAATGTGGGTTAGACAAGTGCTGCCGCACGCTGTGGGAGCTGCAGATGCGGGCCTTCGAGTGGCAACTCGATATAGCCGAGCGGCTTGACAAACCTGTGGTGATACACTGTGTGAGGGCGTTCAACGAACTTGTCGAACTGCGCAAACGGCACCATCGCACTCTGTGGGTGGTGCATGGATTTACGGGAAGCATACAGCTTTGTCGCCAGTTGCTCAATTGCAACATTGAAGTCTCGTTCGGCGCTGCCATACTCGATCCACGTCGTTCCAAGATACGCGAAACTCTTGCGGCTGTCGACCCTGCAAGATTTTTTCTCGAAACTGACGACAGTGGTGCCGACATAGCCGATGTCTACCGCACAGCCGCAGAACTGCAGCGTAGCAGCGAAAATCAGCTGCGTGAGGCAATAAGCACCCACTACCACACGTTATTCGGAATATGAAAAACATTTCAGGTATCATTACCACGCTGAACGAGGAGGCAAAAATCGAGGACGCCATACGCTCGCTGCAGCGCGTATGCAACGAGGTGGTCGTGGTCGACTCGTGCAGCACCGACCGCACGGTTGAAATTGCCCGTGCAGCAGGCGCCAGAGTCTACACGCAGCCCTATCTCGGCGACGGCATCCAGAAAAACGTGGCCCTGCAATATGTCAAGAACGACTGGGTTATAAGTATCGATGCCGACGAGCGCCTCAGCGACGGTCTGGTGGCCAAAATCGAGGCTACCGATTTCGCGACCACCCCCTACGACGGCTTCGCCATACGCCGCCGCAACATGATCGGCAGCCGTTGGGTGAAGTCGTGCGGCTGGTGGCCCGACTATCTCGTCCGTGTCTACCGTCATTCCAAGCTTCGTTTTCCGGAAGTGAAACAACATGCCACCGTTCCCACCGCCAACACCCTGCGCTGGAAAGCCGACCTCATACACTACCGCTACCGCAACATCGGCGAGCTATATGCTAAACCCGGCAGGGACTACAGTAACCGTGGAGCCAAGATACTCTACCTCTCCGGCAAACGTGCAACTGCGCTCTCTCCTGTGCTGCACGGCACGGGTGCCTTTCTGGTCAACTACCTGCTGCGCGGCGGCATCTGCGGCGGCATCGACGGGCTGACTCTCAGCAAAGCCATTGCCACCAACAGCTACCTCAAATACGCCAAACTGCTCGAATACCAGCGCGACCCGCATGTGCGAGAAGCAGAGGATTTCGACAAAGTGTGGTAAACATCAGGTGCGTCCGTACTGCCGCACCATCCAGCCTAAAACAATCAACCATGCCCCAA
>CAJONE010000102.1 GCA_905235855.1 uncultured Bacteroidales bacterium | reverse complement strand
GTCGAAAGTGATGTGGGTGTGCGAGAACGTGTTGTGAAGAATTGCATATACTGCGGTGCACCATACTTTCATGTTCTTGGTGCGGAGAACCATTGGCAGCATTGCCCACGACGGTTTGACGTTGCACACTTGATAGAGTGCTGCTTCGACTCCGTCGAGCTGCATTATGTCGGGGTGGACTTCGAACACCACAAGTCGTGGTGTGAGCCGGTCTAGATAGCGGTCGAGCATTACTTCGGACTGGAGGGGCGACTGGTTCGACGAGCCGAGGTTGAACGAAGAAATGCCGTAGCGGTCGAACACTCGCGGGTCGAAAGTGCGGTAGGCATGAGACGAGCCGACGAAAAGCACATCAACGTTTACAATGGTGTCGGCCTCGCGGCATTTGGTATTTAGACAATCGTCTCCGCCAAGGGTATAGGCCACGTTGCGCAATCGCCCCGTGCCGCCCAAAAGCCACAGCAGCAATGCTGTCAGCAGGGTTGACACCAATAGAAACAAGGCGGTATGTAGCAGGAAATGTTTCAAAACTGGAAGTATATAAAGGGCATTTCGCTGGTTTGCATAAAAGCTGCGATGATGAATATTATTAGTGTGTAGCCCACCCACCTCAACATGCGGGAGTGTGGTTGGCGTTGGAACTCATGGTCGCATCGGCGGTTGATCCATTCCACGCCGAACATCAGCGCAATGGCCGGAAGCAGAATGGAGTAGTCGCCACCCCATGGGACGAGGGTAGAACCTTGGCCGAAAAGATGTGCGAAATAGTGTGCTGCAAATCCGATTGACGGAGAGCGGAATATAACCCATCCGGCGGTGGCAAGCAGAAATGTCAGCAGCATTCTGCCGGTGTCGGCAAGAGTTGGAATAGCGCGGTCGGCGGCCACCACGTCGCGGAAACGCCTGTTGCGCCCTAACAGGATAAGCGGCAGGAACAGCAGCGCATGGTAGAAACCCCAGGCGATGAACGTCCAGTTGGCCCCGTGCCAAAAGCCGCTGAGCAGGAATATGACAAAGGTGTTGAGCACCACGCGCCGGCGACTTACGCGACTGCCTCCGAGCGGGATGTAAACATAGTCGCGAAACCACGAGGTGAGAGAGATGTGCCACCTGCGCCAGAACTCGGCTATGTCGCGGCTGAAGTAGGGCACGTCGAAATTGCGCCGCAGTGTGATGCCGAACAGTTTGGCAGTGCCGATGGCCACGTCGCTATAGCCCGAAAAGTCGCCATAGATTTCGATGGCAAAGAGCATGGCGGCCACGGCAAGTGTGGCACCGCCGTAGTCCATGGGCGCAGCGAACACCTTGTCCACATACAGGGCGCAGGTGTCGGCCACCACCATTTTCTTGAAAAGACCCCAAAGCATCTGTCGCAGACCGTTGACGGCAAGCGAATAGTCGAATAGTCGTGGTTTCTCAAATTGCGGCAGCAGGCTTGAGGCACGCTCTATAGGGCCGGCCACCAGCTGGGGGAAGAATGCCACGTAGGCAAAGAATGCCACAGGGTCGCGTGTGGCTTTGACGGAGCCACGATAAACATCGATGGAGTAGCTCAGTGCCTGGAAAGTATAGAACGAAATGCCGACGGGCAAAATCAAGTGCAGCAGCAGGTGGTCGCTGTTGCCGCCGAGGAAAAGGTCGGCAAACGACTGTGCAAAAAAATCGTAGTACTTGAAAAGTCCCAGTATGGCGAGATTGACGACGATATTGGTCCACATCACGGTTTTGCTTCGGCAGCGGCGTTCAATCAAAAGACCGCTCGCGTAGCTCATGGCCGAGGTGAAGGCTATGAGCAGCAGAAAGCGCCAGTCCCACCAGCCATAGAAGAGATAAGACGCTGCGAGTATGAACAGATTCTGCCATTTGCGCCACCTGCGCAGCAGCCAATAGGCGGCGAACACAAGTGGCAGAAACAGGGCAAACTGCAGCGAGTTGAAAAGCATAGCCGAGGCTTGGTGGCCTACTGCCCGTCTTCGAGACTCCAACCCTCTTTGACGAAGCCCACGATGATGGGGAACATGCGGGTGTAGCCGCTCTTGATGCTCTTTTTCTCGTAGCGCACCTGCACTATCACGTCGTGGGTGAAGCCGTCCTTGACCACTTCGTAGAGTTGCCTGCCAGCATCGGAGTTTTTGAGCACGAAAGCCGACTCGCCGATACGCACGTTGTAGTATTTGGCAGCCGTGAGTCCGTAGTCGCTGGCGTATTCGCTGCCGAGGCGCGCTGTTACGCGAAACTGGCGTGTAACGGTGCTCTTTTCGGCGCGGAAGGCCTCGAACGAGTATTCGTCGGTGCCAGTGGTGGCTTGCCAGTCAATCTTGAATCCGTCGGTGGTACGTTTCACATATACGGTGTACATGTCGGCATCGACGCGTGTGACGCTGCCAATGGGTATCACCACTTCGTCGACCGAGATGAGCGACTTTTTGACTTTCTCTGCCGAATAGCCGCCGCTGTAGTAGCGTCGCATAAGGGGTTCGACGCGGGCGGTGTCGAGCACGTATTGCAGCTGGTCGCTCCATCGTTTGGCAGCATAGAACTGCTGCACGAGATAAACTATCGAGTCCTCCGTTGTCACTGGTTTCGTGATATACTCGTCAAGTTCGCCCTTCTTTAGGGCTTCGAGTTCCTGTGCGAGAACGTGGATTTTGTTCTGTTGCTGTTTTATGGTGCTTTCGTGGCGTTCCTTGTCGCGTTGCAGGTCGTCTATAACCTGTTGCAGGCGCTCCATGCTCGCTTGGTATGACGAGTCGAGAGTGGTGAGTTTGGACTGCAGGTCGCGGATGGAGACCGGAGTGGCGGCAAGGACAGAGTCGCGTATTTGACGTTTTTTCTTTGCACTTTGTGCCGAAAGCGGCATGGCCAAAATTACGGCAATAATTAGAGTTATGCAGTGTTTCATCTGAATTGTATCCTTTGAATGTGCTGCGCGGTGCAACGGGTGCGCTGTTTGCGCGTGCTTGTGTTTACGGCAAAGGTTATGCGATAATGGCTTTGACCAGTTCTGGAATTCTTGCGATGTCTTCGTCGGTGGGTTTCCAAAAAGCGCGGATGTTTTCGTCCACCACCTCGAAGCCTGCATCTTTCAGCTTCTCCTGCAAAAGTTTCACCGACTCGCCGCTCCAGCCGTAACATCCGAATGCCGCAGCTTTCTTGTTCTTGAACTTCAGCTGTTTCAAAAATTCTATCCATCCCGCCACACTCGACAGTATGCTGTTGCTCACCGTCGGCGAACCCACGGCTATGGCTTTCGACTTGAAAACCTCGGTCATAACTTCGTTTTTGTCGGCCTTGGCCACGTTGAACACCTTTACTACGGTGTCGGGGCTTTGGTGGCGGATTTCCTCGGCTATGGCATGTGCAATTTGGGTGGTGCCTTCCCACATGGTGTCGTAGGCAATGGTGATTTGGTTTTCCTGGTAAGCGGCGGCCCATTTGGCGTAGGTTTCCACTATCTGCATTGGTCGGTCACGCCATATCGCCCCGTGCGACGGTGCTATGATGTCGATTGGCAGGTTGAGCGAGGCTATCTCGTCCAGTTTCTTGGCCACGAGTGGCGAGAAGGGGTTCAGTATGTTGGTGTAGTATTTTATGGCCTCTTTGTAGAGCAGACACTGGTCTGCTTTATCGTTGAACAGCTCATCGACGGCGTAGTGCTGGCCGAAGGCGTCGTTCGAGAACAATATGTTGTCCCCGGTCATGTAGGTCGCCATTGAGTCCGGCCAGTGCAGCATTTTCATCTCGACGAATATGAGTTTCTTGCCGTTGCCTATCTCCAGAGTGTTGCCTGTCTTCACGGTGTGAAAGTTCCATCCGCGCTTGCCATATTGCCCTTCGAGGCTCTTCACGCACTGTGCGGTGCAGTAGATAGGAGTGTCAGGTATTTCGGCCATCAGAGCTGTAAGAGCACCCGAATGGTCGCACTCGCCGTGGTTGGCGATTACGTAGTCTATTTTCTTGAGGTCAATCTCTTTTTTGAGGTTCTCGACGAAGTCGAAACGGTGCGGTGTCCAGATGGTATCGACAAGCACGTTTTTTTCTTCTTCTATGAGGTATGCGTTTTGGCTTGAGCCGTTCATGATGGAGTAGTCATCGCTGTGGAATGTCTCCAGCTCCCAGTCGATATAGCCGACCCAGCTGACGTTGTTTTTTATCTGTCTTTTCATTGGGTGATTTTTTGAGGTGAACTATGATGAGTGAAGTATGGCTGCAAAGATAGTCAATATTTTCCATATAGCCAATCCTTGCCACGGTCGACGCCTGCCTGTACACATGCTTTTTGTGGCAGACCATCTAATTCACGGCAACTTTCTTTATGGCAGTTCCGTTGGGGGTTGTCACTTTGAGCAGGTAAATTCCTTTTCGTAGCGTGGAGGTGTTGACAGATGTCCGATTGCCGCAGTTGGATGATATGCATGGCCCGTCATGTCGCACAGCGTGAGACCTGATATTGGCGCGTCGCTTTCAACATATAGCCAGTCCTTGGCCGGATTGGGGTAAATGTGCAGCCATTGGGCATTGCCGGTAAGTGCGATGCTGTTTTCGCCGGTGGACTCTTCGGGGTCGGGATCTGGTTGTTCGGTGTCGTTTTGCAGCAGCACCTCCAGTTTGTCGTGCTCCCATTCGGGCAACGGCTCCGTGATGGCCATAATGAATTCTTGAGAGGGGAAGTTTGGGAACTGTGTATGATACATTCTACCGTTTGCATAGAAAGAGTAACCGTTTAAACGTCTGGCAAACGCTTGTACACGAAACGTATAGTAGAGCCAACCACGTGGGATATGTTGGTCGACTTTCCAGTAAAATTGTGAATCAGCCATAAGCAGGGGTTGGTCAAAATAAAGTTCCAACACCTGAACGTTGCATATGCTGTCAATGCACCCGTCAAACGGCTCAGTTCTCGATCCGTGCCGCGTAAAATCATAGGTCACTGCCCATTTGAGAACTGGGCATCTCATAAAACGGCGCACGCCAATTGTGTTCATGTTTAACTCGACCGAATCGAGCCTCTCAAAGTTGTTCCCAACCTTTTTGCAGGCAACATACTTAATGTAAGCGTTCGGGCTAAAGTTCTCAATGGAATGGATAAGCACGGCGACTCCATATATATACATATTGTTGCCCGGCAGGTTCTGTTCAAAATAATCTGTCACAAAGCGGGTATCGTTTCCAAACCATGGACAGTCTATTGCTGAGGCCGCTGGAAATCGGGTTTCTATTTCGGTATATCCAAAGCCGTCCTTGCACATATTGACGTACGAATCATAAGTTGTTCCGGTCACGGAATCATAAAGCGAAAAATGTTTTACGTATTCGTTTGAGATTGGCGTGTAGGCATAGCGATAATAATTTGTGTCGATATAGTTTGTGTCGGTATGCGTTTGGGCGACTGGCGCAAGACTGTGACACAGGAATGCAGTGGCTGCAATTATGCTGTAAATATTCTTCATGGTTTTTGGGGTATGATTGGTGTTATTCTTCGGTGGTGGGTTCAGTGTCAGGTTTGTCGCCGCCTTGTTGCGTCGTCAGGCAAACCATGATATGGCAAATATGTCAGCGTGCCGGTCAGTTCACGGCGACTTTCTTTATGGCAGTTCCGTTGGGGGTTGTCACTTTGAGCAGGTAAATTCCTTTTCGGAGTGTGGAGATGTTGACGGAGGTTTTTTCCCCACAGTTGGATAGGACTTGATATGCATGGCCCGTCATGTCGCACAGCGTGAGACCTGATATTGGCGCGTCGCTTTCAACATATAGCCAGTCCTTGGCCGGATTGGGGTAAATGTGCA
>CAJONE010000101.1 GCA_905235855.1 uncultured Bacteroidales bacterium | reverse complement strand
CGTTCGCGTTGCGCCCGTGGGCGGCTTCCTTGTCCTCCAGCGCCTTGGAGTATTTACGCAGGAAGCGATCGTCGGGAACCAACGAGTCGTCGTCGAGGAACAGCAGGTACTCGCCCGTGGTATATTTAAGGAACAGGTTGCGTATGCGTGCGCGGCCAATGTTCTCGGCCAACTTGATGTATTGGCCCACCTCGGCCAGCCCCTTGTTCTGGTCGAGATAGTAGCCCGACGAGTGGTCGTCGATACACACTATCTCCACATCGATATTGGCGCTCTTGGCCTGGTTGGACAGGCGACGTGCCAGAGGGTAGGCGTAGAAGTTATGTATGGGAATGCAAATGGAAATCATAATGTTAGTTCAAGGTTATCATATGCTAGTTGAACATTGGGAGGGAGTGTGACTGACACGTCGGCATGCCGCCCCATCTCATGGCTTATATGCGTCAGGAAAGCCCTCTGCGGCGCCACTGCCCGGATGACGTCGAGGGCTTCGGGAAGTGAAAAATGTGAGAAATGATGTTCGCGCCGCAACGCGTTGATCACCAAGACATCCAGTCCGCTCAATTTGTCCAGCTCGGCAGGTGCTATGCTGTTGGCGTCGGTAATGTAGGCCAAAGGTCCGATGCGGAATCCCAGCACAGGCAGGTCTTTGTGCATGGCGAATATCGGCGTGACGTTTATGTCGTTGGCGATGACAAATGGTTTGTCGACGGTGTGGAGTGTGGCTTCGGGGAGGCCGGGGTAGACATGCGGCTCAAAGATGTAATGGTAGTCCCGCTCAATGGCCGTGCGTGCCTCGCTGTTGAGGTAGATGTCCATTTTGCAGCGCTGCACATAGTTGAACGACCTTATGTCGTCGAGCCCGCCCACATGGTCGCGATGCGCGTGGGTGATAAGGATGGCGTCAAGATGGTCGACGTGGTGGCGGAGCATCTGCTGCCGGAAGTCGGGACCGATGTCGAAAAGTATGTTCATGCCGCTTCGGGTGGCCAGCAGTGCAGAGCATCGCAGCCGCTTGTCGCGCGGGTCGGCAGAGGAGCATACCTCACAGTTGCAAGTGATGACAGGCACCCCCTGCGAGGTGCCTGTGCCAAGAAAAGTGAGCGTCATAACAATCGGTTATTGCTGCGTCAGTTTGAAGCCGACACCGTGGACATTGATAATCTGCAGCGACGGGTCGGCACTGAGATATTTGCGCAGTTTGGTGATGTATACGTCCATGCTGCGGGCAGCGAAAATGCTGTCGGTTTTCCAGATTTTCTGCAGGGTGGTGGTGCGGTCGACAATCTGATTGAAATTCAAAGCGAATATGCGCATCAGTTCGCATTCCTTCGAGGTGAGGTGACGCTCGTTGCCGTCGATGGTCAGGGTTTGACGCGAATGGTCGAACACAAATTTTCCGATATTGAAAATGTTGTTTTCGGGCTTGTTCTCGTCAAATGAGCGGCGTATTGTGGCGTTGATGCGCGCCAAGAGCTCGTTCATGCTGAACGGCTTGGTGATATAGTCGTCGGCCCCGATTTCGAAACCTTTGAGTTTGTCGGCCTCAAGGCTCTTGGCGGTCAGGAATATAATGGGGACGCGCTTGTCGAGCCGCCGGATTTCCTTGCCCACCGCGAAACCGTCCTTGACGGGCATCATCACATCAAGCACACAGACATCGACATCGTCGTTGCGGAAAGCCTCGATTGCGGCCTGACCGTCGGTAACGAGGGTGACGGTGAACCCCTTCTGCGAAAGATAAGCCTTAAGTATGGTGCCCAGATTGGGGTCATCTTCGGCCACAAGAAGTTTTATTCCTAAATTCATACTATACGGGGTTTTGATATGTATCAGCGTTATAATCTTGGAACGGAGAGTCCTCTACTCCTCGACAATTTTTACATTTTCGATGAGGTCGCCCGGGCGGATCTGGTCGATCACGTCGAGGCCCTGAACCACCTTGCCAAAACAGGTGTGCACACCGTCGAGGTGCTGGGTGTTCTCGCGGTTATGGCATATAAAGAACTGAGAGCCGCCGGTGTCCTTACCCGCATGGGCCATTGAGAGCACACCGCGGTCGTGGTATTGACGTTGGGCAGAGGTCTCGCACTTGATTGTCCAGCCCGGTCCGCCGGTGCCGACGCGCGGGTCGCCTTGATTGCGGCTGTAGGGGCAACCGCCTTGAATGACGAAGCCGGGAATGACACGGTGGAAGCGCAACCCGTCGTAGAAGCCTGAGCGGGCCAGTTTGACAAAATTGGCAACCGTGTTGGGGGTTTCCTTCTCATAAAGCTCGATTTTCATCGTGCCTTTTGCTGTTTTGATTTCTGCGTATAACATGCGATTTGAAAATTGAAATAATGATACGATCAAAAAACGGTTACCTCGCGCTGACGGAACTTCTGTCGCTAATTTTAACGTGGTTGCAAAACGATTATTTTACTTTTTTGAACAGACGGTTCCAACGAATTTTGCCTGTATCGGCGTTGCGAGAGAACATGATGAACGAGGCTACGCCGACGATATGGTCCTCGGGCACAAAACCCCAGTAGCGAGAGTCGGCCGAATTGTGCCGGTTGTCGCCCATCATCCAGTAGTAGTCCATCTTGAAAGTGTAGCTGTCGGCCGGCTGTCCGTCAATGAGAATCTGATTGCCGCGGACGTCGAGCTTGTGGTTTTCGAACACTTCGATTATGCGGCGATAGAGCGGCAGGTTGTCGACAGTTAGTTTAACGGTGGTGCCGGCCTTGGGGATGAGGATCGGGCCGAATTCGTCGACAGTCCAGTTGTAGCCGGCGGCATGGGGGAATAGAGTCATTGAGCTGTCGCCCGACGGCAGGAGCAGCCGTTCGACCGACTTTATTTCCTTGCGAGCGTGCAAGGTTTCGACCATCGGTGTGGAGAGCGGCATGATGAGCATCGGGGTGTCGCTGTTGAGCGCGTTGTAGTAGTCCTCGTCGCTGACGCCCACCTCGCGCAGAATTTTGTGTGGGTCGGTTTTGGCCGAGCTGAAGCACACCGCATAGGTCACCTGCGACTCTACGGGTTTTTCGATAAGCTGGCCATCGATATAGACAGCCTGGTCGCGGATTTCGAGTTTTTCGCCCGGCAGCCCGATACAACGTTTTATGAAGTTCTCGCGCTTGTCGACGGGGCGAACGCGAATGTGGTTGCGTACCATACGTCCGTTGACAGGCAGGTACTTGGCGTTGTTGATGGCATCGTAGCCCTCCTCGCGCACGAGGTCGTGATAGGAGCGGTTACTCTGCCATGCGGTGCACATCGTGTCGCCGTCGGGGTAGTTGAACACCACGGCATCGTAGCGTTTGACCTTACGCAAGCCAGGATAGCGATGGTAGGGAAGCTTGATCCATTTCAGGTAGGACTCGGTTTGGCCGCCACTGAAAGGCATGACGTTGTGGACCAAAGGGAATGACAATGGAGTCATGGCCATACGTGGGCCGTAGGTTATTTTGCTGACCATCAGATAGTCGCCCACAAGCAGGCTTTTTTCCATCGAACTGGAGGGAATCTTATAGAATTCGAATATGTTGCCGCGTATGATGACGGCGGCCACGAGAGCGAACACGATGGCATCGAGCCAGTCGCGCACTTTGCCCACTTTGTAGGGTTCCAATTCGTCGGGGTTGGTATATTCATACTTCGGGTTCAAGCCAAGCCAAGGCAGGTAAAGCCAAGGGAAAATGACCGCGAAAGTCTGTTCCCAAAAGCTGTTGCGCTTGAACACCTTAGCGGTTTCGACCACCATGAGGAGGAAGGTGAACACATTGATGGCTGGTATGAGGAAATAGATATACCACGGCCATTTTTTTCCGCAAATCTTTATCCATACGACGATGTTGTAGAACGGCACGAGAGCCATCCACGGTTTCACGCCGGCAACCCCGGCGGTTTGGGCTTTACGGAACACAAACCACAGGCCTGCTATGCAGCCCACGAAATAGATGACAAGCAAGAAGTTATATATCATTTCCCAATCGAAGGTTTAGTTTCACATGGCGTTTTTCACATTAATTAACTTAATTTTTGTGCAAATATTGTGTCGATAGCAGCTATAAGTTTTTTTTGTTCGTTTAGCCACGACATGTCGCTACGAGCCGAGGCAAAGCGCGCCTGCCGCTCGGCGTATGGCATGGCGGCCCATTGGCGAACGGTGTTGTCGATGGCGAGGGCAAGCTGCGCCGGATCGAGAACCACACTTTCGCCGACAGTGGCGCCTATACGATGCTGTTCGACTACACGCCTGATTTCCGGGAAATCGCTTGCGAGCACGGGCACACCAGCGGCTGCATAGTCGGAAATTCGGTTGGGCAGCGAGAGGTAGTAGTTGAGCCCCATGTTTTCCATCAAGCACAGGCCGAGCGCGGCGTGTGGCGTAAGCCTGTGCAACTCATCGGGGTTCAGTCGTCCGGCAAAGGAAATGCGGTCGGCATAAGGCTTGGAGGCTGCATAGTCTTTCATCTCGCCCAAAATGTCGCCCACACCGGCAACTACAAGTTTGTAGGCAGGCAGAAAGGCCATAGCGTCGATCAGTTGCCTGACACAACGCCCTTTGTTGACGGCACCTTGGTAGAGCAACGTTGCGGGTTCGGGCTGGCGGAGAGACCCTTCGGTGCCGGCGGGTAGAGCCGACAGGTTGCGCACCACCGCGAAACCGACACCGTAGCGGCGGCAGTATTCGTCGGCGACACTTTGGTTGACGGTGATACAGGTGGCGGCCTTTGGTATGAACAACCGCTCTACGGCAGACCAGACTTTTCGAACCAACGGCTTGTTTATGAG
>CAJONE010000100.1 GCA_905235855.1 uncultured Bacteroidales bacterium | reverse complement strand
GTCAGCGGCAACCTCCAGTGCTGCGCCGACGATGCCTGCTCCCGTGTAAACGTAATGATGGCAAGCCTATGAAAAAGTGGATTCTCGCCTTCCTCCTCCTCACCCTCCTCGGTGTCGCCGCCGTCGCCGCCTGGCGCTACCTCCTCCCCGAGCGCCACGTCAGCGACCTCTACCGCCGCTACGAAAATGCCGACGGCATAGCCGCCAGCTACATCCACAACTTCCCCGTCAATGACACCCTCACCCTCGACGTCACCCTCCTCGAAGCCACCACCGACAGCGCCTGGAACGGATTGGTGAAGGAATTCAACTTCGGCGACCAATTCAATGCCGAATTGCCCTCCGACACAAATGCCGTCAGCTTCTGGTTTGCGCCTCGCAACCACTACAACCTCCCGATGGATAGCACACTCTTGAACAATGACATTGTCGTCGCCTCGCAATATAGGAAGACCATGGCCGTATTCCACATAACAAGCGAAGACCAAGTCAACGCGATAGTCTTCCGTCAAATAGTCAATGTCAAGCCCCAGTAGAATCCGCCATCGCAATATAACAAAATAGCCACTTAAAACTCAAAAACAACCAAGATTATGACAATCAGGAAAACAATATGGCTCACAGCCTTATTCATTTTACCAATTTTTTCCGCTCACGCCCAGCGTTTCGACTGGGTGAAGACCTACTCTGGACAAGGAGAAACCCATGAGGTCATTTCATCTTTTGCGGACAACGATGGCAATTTGTACATCTTGGGACATTTCACTCGTGGTGCGCAAATAAACGGTGTGGACTTGCTTCCTCTGCCCAATGCGGATCCAAACAACACCAGCATTGTTATTGCCAAACTGACCGCCGACGGAAATCTCGCATGGCACAAGTCGATTTATTCTAGCCGGACCAGTAGTTATGGTTATTGCATGAAACCAATAGGTGGCAATAGATTTATAGTTATGGCGATTGTCAGTTTGCCTTATGACCACGGTTACGGCGAATTGAACGACCTCTATTACCTTGACACACTGCTGACAGGAAATGACAATTACCTTGTCTCTTTCGATAGTTGCACCAGCAACACTAAGAATATTTTTATCACGTTCGATTTTAACGGCAATGTTGTCGAACAGCACTTTGTCGAATTAGGCTACCTCGACAACTTCGGACAACCTATCACTCCGAGGGTTTTAGGCCGTTCGAACTCCGAAAAGCTCAGTACATCTGTTCTCTCAAACGAATTGTTCGGCATTGACAATAGCGGACATATCTATGTTGCAAGAACAACTGTCGATTTACAGACACGCGTATGCGATACTTGCGAAGGTGGTTACAGAAGTTGGACTATCGAAAACGGCACCATCGGAATGCTTAAAATTATGGTGGATGACACCCTTGCCCTTTATTGCCCCACAGATCCGTCATCCCATTGGAATCAGCAGGTCTTGGTTTTCTCCCCCCATCTCGACAGCATTGTTGGCAATTTCTATGTTTTTGACTCTACGGCTGGCATCGAGAACATCTACCCACAATCCCAGATATGGTCAATCAATATTGACAACCAAGACAATGTATATATTACAGTCTATGGCAACGGCCTTCCCGAAAGTGTTCGCATTGCCCGTTCCGAAGCCCTCCATCTTACAACCAACTCCTGCATGATAAAATACAATCCCTCGTTCTTCGCGACCAACACGGTGCAACTCTCAAGCACCCCCGACCCGTTAAATTTTCCAAAGCTTTATGGCATTCGGAGCACATATTTCGACTATGATACAAGGAGTCTCTTTATTATGGGCGAAGTTCAGCGAGACCCAATGACATACAACAACCCATCTTGCCATATACTATACAACGGTGACACTCTCGACTTGAGAAACAACGCCATGTGGCTTCGCTTGGATATGGATGACATGCACTTGATTTCTTATGGGAAGGCGGCATCATCTATTGAGACAAGCATGAATGACATCAACGGAACACTTGCCATCAAAAATAGCCGTGTATTTTCGCAGATTCTCTATCAAGGAGACATTCTATGGCTTGACACAACAATAAGCATCGAAAGTACGGACAGAGGCATGGGGTTGATGGCGTGGGACTATGAAGGACACGAGATTGCCTTTTACGATTTCAATGCAGTGCATATCAATAACCGTCCGAGTCAAACACATATTGTCGATAGTGTACTTTACATGACAGGAATGCTATTCAGTGGTGCAACCTTCGGTAACCTTGACCCAATCCCCGCTGCATCGGGAAGCCAAGCCTTCATCGCCCGCTACGTCGATACCGCCTTCCTTACCCCCTACACACCCATCGACACCACCCACACCGACCCCATTGACACTGGCAGCGTGCGCATCACCGTGGTGGGCGACGAGGGGGCTTTCGTGGCCTACCCCAACCCTTTCCGGCAGAAGGTGACCATCGAGGTGCAGGGTGGAGAGCCTCTGACCGAGACCGCCTGGCTCACCGACCTCACGGGCCGCCGCGAGCAAATGCGCCTCACAGCCGAGGGCGCAGGCCGCTACTCGCTCGACCTCACCTCGCGCCCGCAAGCTACCTACCTACTCACCCTCACCACCGCATCGGGCAAGACCCACACCGTCCGCCTGCTGAAACAATCGGACATCTTTTCACAATAAAAAATCCTTCCCACAATCTGTAAGATTTGACCACCTTTTGCGTCTACTATATGTAATACTACAAAAACGACATCTATGCAAAGAACAAAACTGACAATCGTAATGCTGGCCGCCGTGCTGCTGTTCGGCGGCTGCGGGCTGGTGAAAGTCTGCATCGAGAAGCCCGAGGACATCGCCAACGCGCATAAGTACACCGACCAAATTCCGCTGACTGCCGACGGCCTGAAACACCTGATGACGGATGACACCACGCACTACAAGGTGGTGGTCTTCTACAGCCACTGCTGCGGACCCTGCCAGGAGCAGATGAAACTCGTCTTCAACAAGCTCTACAACGCCGACACGGCGCACGTGCGCTGGTATTTCGTGTTGGAGGATTGTTCATCGCTGAAATACGACAACACCAAGTACCTCAAGCGTTACGGTATCGAAACACCCTATATGTACTACCTCCGCGACGACGACCCGCATTTCTGCACCGGTGCCGACGACAGATTCCTCAACATCGCCCAGTATGTATTTGACAGCCAGTTCGAGTTGGAAGATGTCGTCGACGGCGTACCCTGCATGTTCGTGGTCAACCCGCAGGGCAGGCTGAAAACAGAGTACCGACAATATGCCAACAAAGTGGTGGTTGCCAATTACGACCGTCTGTACGAGCTGCTATACAGTGAATTGTACCCCAAAATCATGCCGCAGGAACACCCCCTTCGTGTGCAGGATCTCGACTTCGACCGCCGCGACACCGCCGACTGGTCGTCCTGGGGCAGCTACACCCGCAAACCCCGCGTCTGCACCCCCGAAGGATGTTTCTAAACTTCCGCATCTATTCAATTTAGCCACAGATGATGTATTCAACACGGAGGATGCGGAAGAGGATAACCAGAAGCACCTGATTGATGACACAATCGAAGAGTATATCGCAAAAGAGTCTGTGGAACGTGGATGGGCTTCCGTCACAAAGAACAAGTTCAAAAACTTGAAGCACGACCTGCTGTGCGCCGACCTGACATATATAGAGGAATTGAACGAGGAAGGGCTTGAAAAGTACACCCAATACTTGTTCTCACGCGACTTGGAGAATGCAGTCCTGATGAAAAAGGCATCCATTCTCCGCTGGTTCCTCGGATGGTGCAGAAAGAAAGGTTATATTGAAAACGATGACTACAAACTCCACCAGCCACACCTGAAATGCCCCCAGAAGACTGTGGTCTATCTGACGTGGGAAGAGTTGATGCAGCTGTACAAGCATAACTATGGATACAAGTACCAACTTTCCGTAGTGAGGGATGTGTTCTGTTTCTGCGCATTCACCGGCCTACGCTACTCCGATGCCGCACGACTCAGATGGTCGGACGTGTATAATGACCACATAACCATCATCACACAGAAAACCTCCGACAAACTCGACATAGACCTCAACCCATTTTCAAAAAGCATCATCAAGAAATATTCCTTGAAGGCGGACCGTAAACCGGCGGATAAGGTGCTTGGAGCTCCTACAATTCAAAGAAGCAATGTAATGCTCAAAGAATGCGCTCTGCTTGCCGGAATCAAGACTCCTATCACCCTTGTTTCGTACAGAGGGTCGAAGAGAGTAGAGGAGTCTGTACCCAAATGGAAGGCCGTCACCACACACTGCGCCCGCCGCACTTTTGTTGTGAACTCTCTCCGCCTCGGAATACCGGCGGAAGTGATTATGAAATGGACTGGTCACAGCGACTTCACGGCCATGAAACCCTACGTCGCAATCGTGGATGAATTGAAGAAGGAGAACATGGCCAAATACGCGACTCTGTACGAAAATGAAAAAAATTCTTCCAATTGAAAAAAATGTCGTATTTTTGCAAATTGATAGGAGTAAGCAGCAGTCGGGTACATGTACCCACTTTGTACCCACTTTTGACAAATGAACAGCAACCGAGAGAGAACGAAGCGACGGAAAAAGACCGATTAAGATGATAAAAATCAAAGAAATAAAGTTAAATTGATACCAAGGGCTTCCCCTGGAGTAATACGGCTCCAGTACCTTCAGGGGGAGCAAAAAGACGCTGAATTCCAGCGTCTTTTTTTTATGCACTCTTTATACGTCCGCCGGTATTGTTGTTGAATTGTCGATTTGTTTACCGTTCACGGCTCACTGT
>CAJONE010000099.1 GCA_905235855.1 uncultured Bacteroidales bacterium | reverse complement strand
AACCTCCGACCGAGAAAACTTTTGAACTTCGATACCCCCAAACTTAAATTTATGCTATATTTGCACAACTGTGTTGCACTTGGTAGTTGAGTCTACAGTAACGCCATGAGTCTCTTTTTTTCTCGCCTTTTTCAAAAAATATTGTATTTTTACAAATTCTTTTAATACCGTATTCTATTGACAATTAACTAATACAGTTATGAATATATCATACAAATGGCTTAAGGATTATGTCGATTACGGCGAAATGACGCCGCAGCAACTCGACGAGCTGCTGACTTTCAGCGGTCTCGAAGTCGAGGGCATAGAAAAAGTCGAGACCATCAAAGGTGGTCTCGAACATGTGGTGATTGCGCAGGTGCTCACCTGCGAACCACATCCCGACAGCGACCACCTGCACCTCACCACCGTCGATGTCGGCGGTGAGCGTCCGCTCAACATCGTGTGCGGCGCTCCAAACGTCGCAGCCGGCCAAAAAGTCGTGTGTGCGCAGATCGGTACTAAGATATACACCTCCGATACCGAGTTTTTCGAAATCAAGAAAGGCAAGTTGCGCGGTGCAGTGAGCGAGGGTATGCTTTGTGCCGCCGACGAGCTGCAGCTCGGCAGCGACCACGCTGGCATCATGGTACTGCCCGACGACGCCCCCGTTGGAATGCCTGCCAAGGAGTATTTCCATGTCGAGGAGGACTATGTACTCGAAGTGGCTATCACGGCCAACCGCTCCGATGCTACAAGCCATATTGGCGTGGCTCGCGATGTTGTGGCCGTGCTCAACACGCGCAAAGGTGCTGGTTTGAAACTGCAAATCCCTCCCGTCACCGCACCGCTCACCCCCACAACCAACGACGGTGCGGTAAGCGTCACTGTCGAACGCCCCGACCTCTGTCCAAGATATACCGGCATAACCCTCAAAGGGGTGAAAGTCACCGAGTCGCCCGACTGGTTGCAGAATCGTCTGCGCACTGTCGGCATACGCCCGATCAACAACATTGTCGACGTCACCAACTATGTGCTGATGGAAATCGGTCAGCCCATGCATGCTTTCGATGCCGACAAAATTGCAGACAACAAAGTGGTTGTGAAGTGCTTGCCCTCAGGTACACCTTTTGTTACGCTTGATGGTGTCGAGCGCAAACTCGACGAGAGTGATCTCATGATATGCAACGCCGAGGAACCCATGTGCATCGCCGGTGTTTTCGGCGGCGAGAAAAGCGGTGTCACTACGCAAACCACTAACGTCTTTCTCGAAAGCGCCTATTTCAATCCCGTAACCGTGCGCAAAACCAGCAAGCGCCATGGCCTGAAAACCGATGCCTCGTTCCGTTTCGAGCGCGGTTGCGACCCAAGCATAACCATCTGGGCTCTGCAGCGCGCCGTAAGGCTTATTCAGGAAATCGCCGGCGGTGAGATTTGCGGCACCATGATCGATGTCTATCCGCAGCAGATTCACCGCGCCAATGTCGAAATCAACTTCAAACGCGTGTTCGACCTTATCGGCAAAGAAATCTCCGTCGACATCATTCGCACCGCTCTCACCTCGCTCAACATCGAGATTGTCAGAGAGGAAAAGGACGGCATGTTTCTCAAAATCCCCACCTGCAAGGTTGATGTGTATCGCGAGTGTGACGTGGTCGAGGAAATCATGCGCATCTACGGCTACAACAACATCTCGTTCGACGAGCACGTCAATAGTTGCCTCTCCTACGAAAGGAAACCTAACCCTCGCAAGCTCCAGAACCGTGTGGCCGACATGCTCTCCGACAACGGTTTCTTTGAGATTATGAACAATTCGCTTACCAAAAGCGAGTACTATGACTCCAACCCCGACTTCGATCCGCAGAACAATGTTGTCATACTCAATCCTCTCAGCAAGGAGCTGAACGTCATGCGGCAAACCCTGCTTTACAGCGGCCTTGAATGCGTGGTGCGCAACCTGAACCACCGAGTCCTCGACCAAAAACTCTATGAGTTCGGTCGCACATACGTGCTAAACCGCGACTACACCGCAGACGATGGCGCCACGGTAGATGTGGCCAAGAAATATATCGAGACGCAGCACCTTTCGCTCTTTATGACTGGAGCCGCGACACCCGAAAACTGGAAGCAGAAGCAGGCACCCGTCGATTTCTACAACATCAAGGAGTCCGTTATGAACATTCTTGCCAAGATGCGCATAAACATAGGCCGTTTGGAATTCCTGCCTGCTGCCGAAAAATACTATGCCGAAGGCTATGACGTGCTCCTCCGCGACAGCAGAAAACTTTTGCTCTCGTTCGGACGCCTTGCAAACGCTGTGTTGAAAAAGTTCGACTGCAAGCAGGATGTATTTTACGCCGATTTCAACTGGACGTTTATGCTCAGGAACTATCCCGACAAGGAGGTGACCTACAGAGAACTGCCCAAGTTCCCCGAGGTGCGCCGCGACCTTGCACTCGTTATCGGCAAGCAGGTTCCGTTCGCCGAAATCGAGCGTGTGGCCTACTCCACCGAGAAGAAGCTCCTCAAGCGTGTGTCGCTCTTCGATGTCTATGAAGGCAAGGGCCTCCTCGAAGGCATGAAGTCCTATGCCGTTAGCTTTATTTTGCAAGATGAGAACAAGACTCTTAACGACAAACAGATAGAGTCTGCGATGACGAGAATACAATCCAATCTTGAGAAGGAACTGGGCGCAAAACTCCGCAGTTAGTGCTCGTTGGTTTCTAATTGCTAATCACAGGTCTCGGCTCACAAACCACAATGGACAAAGGGCTTTTGAAATACGATGTGCGTGTGTTGCTCGCTTTGCAGCAGGCCATGCAGGGAAAAGACCAGTTTTTCGACTGGCTTGTGAACGCGGGCTATCCTGAATTATCCGCTTTCTGCAACCTTATAGGCGAGGACGAGGAGGCCGAAGCCTGGCTTGTGAAACACGGCTATCATTGGCTCGGACTGCTCAGCCACGCCATCGACGGCGAAGATCCCGCCCGCGTATGGGTCCTCAAAAGCCTGCACCGTGCCAATTTCATGTTTTGTCTCGCCTGCCGCAGCGACGAAGTGGCCGTCTCATGGCTCTCCAAGTTCAAGTTCGAGATACTCCTGCGCCTCGCCAGCGAGGTGGCCGCCATACGGAAAAAACAAGAGCTCGATGCTGCTTTCCCATACAAGATGAGGTTTTGATCGGTACACGGCAAATATATAATCACATTTAACATAACACAGATACGGTAGTGAACAAGGAATACAAGCCACGCAAAAGTGACTCCACGCACACAACGAGGTCCACACGGACGAACGGGAACTCTCCGGAGCGTACAAAACGCTCTTTAGCAAAAGATGATCGTCCGTTCAGAAAAACGGCAGCATCGTCCAATAAAGGCAAACAATCTCTTAAGAGCGAAGAACATCATGAACCGAAAGGTTTTGGCGACAGGTCGGCAAAATTGGCAAACCCAGACCGTAAAAAAAACGGCAAGTCCTCAAGAATTGGCAGCAAGCCGTTCGATCGCAAGATTGCCGGCAGCTCGTCCGTCAGCGAACGCTCTGCCGTAAAGAGATCTGTCGGCAAGAAATCCGACAAGGAGACCGTTCGTCTGAACAAATACATTGCCAACGCCGGTATATGCAGCCGCCGTGAGGCCGACAAACTCATCGAGGCTGGCAGTGTCAAAGTCAACGGTGAGGTTGTCACCCAAATGGGCTTTCAGGTCAAACCCGGCGACGTGGTTTCATACGGCGGCGAGACTCTCAGCGCCGAGGCCAAACGCTATTTCCTTATGAATAAACCCAAGGGCTACATCACTACCGTCGATGACCCGCAGGAGCGCAAGACTGTGATGATGCTAATCGACGGTGCCTGCCGCGAGCGTATCTATCCCGTGGGCCGTCTCGACCGCAACACCACAGGCCTGCTCCTTTTCACCAACGACGGCGAGCTGGCACGCAAGCTCACTCATCCATCCACTATGGTTTACAAGGTCTATCAGGTCGAACTCAACAAAGCAGTCTCTCGCGACGACATGAAGCGTATGCTCGAAGGCATCGAACTCGACGACGGCGAGATAAAGGTCGACGACGTGCAGTATGCCGAAGGCTATAGCGACAAACGCGTTGTCGGCGTCGCCCTACATTCTGGACGCAACCGTATTGTGCGCCGCATTTTCGAACATCTCGGATATGAAGTGCACAAACTCGACCGTGTGATTTTTGCCGGACTCACCAAGAAAGACCTTCCGCGCGGACGCTATCGTGAGCTCACCGAAAAAGAGGTCGGTTTCCTGAAAATGATATAACAGGTCCCCGAATACACACCAAATTTACCCTGAACGGTTATACGATGTTTTTCACCCGCACAGAAACATACACTCCAGGCGTTCTGAAAAAAACGGTATCCATGTTGTTGACGCTTTTTGCTTTCTCGTCAGCCATTTGCTATGAGCTCAAGCAGCCGCGCGTAGTCCTTGTCCCAGCGGGCGCTGTCCTTCTCGTCCCAGCCGTATTCCTTGTCGCCGAAGGAATCGCGCACTATCTGCCTAAGCTCCCACAGGTCCTTGACGTCCTTAAGGCCTATGGCCTGCATCAGCAGGTTGCCTATCACGGTGCCCTCGCTGGCGCCGATCTTCACGGGGCGCTGTATGGCCTGAGCAGTGTAGCGGTTGAGCAGCTCGTTTTTGCCGCCGCCGCCCACTATGTAGAGGGTGTCTATGTGCTGACCGGTGATGTCTTCGATACAGCCCAGCGCCCAGCGGTACTTGAGCGCAAGGGACCGGTAGACTATGTCCGCTACCTTGGCTACTCTGTCATTAGAGC
>CAJONE010000098.1 GCA_905235855.1 uncultured Bacteroidales bacterium | reverse complement strand
AAGGCTTAGTTCAAAGACCTTTCAACCTGCCCGACGGCGCACAAATCCGTCTCACCACCTCGCGCTACCACACACCTTCGGGACGCTGCATCCAACGGCCCTACGACAAGGGCACCGACGAGTATTACCAGAGCTACCTCGAGCGCATGCTCTTCGAAATGGAAAATGATTCGATTGTATCGGCTATCACCGACACAACTAAATATTTCACCAAGAAAGGGCGTGTGGTTTATGGCGGAGGCGGCATCTATCCCGACAAGGTGTTGTCGTATATGAGAGATACCGACTTGGTCTTTGTAAATTCGTTGATAAACAAGGCATGCATTTCCGATTTCGTGCTCGATTGCCTCAAAAACGACTACGAATCACTTATCAAAACGTATCCCACCGAACAGGCGTTTGTCGACCGGTTCGCTGTCGACGACACTATGCTGCGCAGGCTCTTTGCCTATGCTGCCACAAAGGGGGTTCGGAAAAACGAGCAAAGCGCAAGAAAATACGACCGCCTGATACGAACTACTCTGAAAGCCAACCTTGGCGAGTGCCTCTATCGTACAGAGACTTTCTACCGCATCTATGCGCCATGCGACCACGACTTGGGACAAGTTTGGTAGCTTTGTTCTGGAATGGTTGCACTAAAACCCGATTGCAATGAAAAAGTTTGTTCTATTTGTTTTGACGGTAATTTGCCTTGTACCATTGTTTTCGCAAAACGTTGTGATACGTGGAAACATAAAAGGCTTGCCCAATGGTGTGGGTCTTGTATTGGCCGAGGCTGTCGGGAGCAAACTCGTGCCGCGCGACACGCTGAATGTCTCAACGGGCAGATTCTCGTGTTCGGTTAATCCCACGCAGCCGACGCTTTACACGCTTCAACTGGCAATTGACAAGGTTCAGCCGGTTCATCTGATGATACTTCCGTCCGACAGGAGTGTTGAAATGGACCTCCAATATTATGAGTCCTACCGCTTTGTGCGGGTTGTTTCGGCCAAAGGGTCGCGCAATATGGAGCTCTACCAGCGTTTCAACGCGGTTCTTTATTCTTCGATTCTGCAATACTCAAGCATAAACGCCGAGTATTCGCAAGCCGCTACCACCGAGCAGCGTAAGAGGCAACTTTCGCAGGAGTCTAATTCGGTGACGATTAAACAGAGACTTGATGTGAAGGGTCTTGTTTCCGACTATTCCGATTGCCTTATGAGCGCGTTTCTTGTCACTTACTTCGACGAGGATTTTGCCACTTACAGCGACCTTTACGAGAAGGTTTTGGGAAATGTCGGGAAAAAATATCCCGACAACCAGTTTGTTCAAAATATTGCCTACAAGGTTTCGTCGAGCATGAAAGAGGGGTCGCTTGCACCCGATATCGTGATGCCCGACCGCGACGGCAACATTCGTAGGTTGAGCGATTTGCGTGGCAAGGTGGTGCTTATCGATTTCTGGGCTTCATGGTGCGGTCCCTGTCGTGCCGAACTGCCCAATGTGGTGAAACTTTACCAGAAGTATCAGGCTCACGGGTTCGACATTTACAGCGTTTCGCTCGACAAAGACCGCAACGCATGGCTTCAGGCTATCCAGACCACCGGTCAGGTTTGGCCAAACCATGTAAGCGACCTTCAAGGCTGGACTTCGTCGGGTGGCCGTGCCTACGGTGTGAACTCTATTCCGCACACAGTTTTGATCGACCGCAAAGGCCGTGTTATCGCCACAAAACTGCGCGGTGAGGAGCTGGTTCTCAAACTGCAAGAAATTTTCGGCTTTTAAACGCCCAGTTCTTGTCGCATATAACGAATATCAATCAGACATGTTTTCTTACAGATATCCGCGTCCGTCGCTCACTGCAGATGTGCTGTTGTTCGACACGCAATGTCGCGAGGTGTTGCTGATTCGCCGCCGCAACGACCCTTTCAAAGGCTGCTGGGCTCTGCCGGGCGGCTTTTTTGATTTCGACGACCCGACCATCGAGGCTACCGCCCACCGCGAGTTGCGCGAAGAAACCGGAATTGGTGGCATCAAGCTCAATGAGTTTTGCACCGCCTCGCGTGTCGGACGCGACCCCCGCGGACGCACGGTAAGTGTTGTCTTTGTCGGGTTTGCCTGCAAGGACTCGGTCTCCCCGCAGGGTTCTGACGATGCCTCGGAAGCCCAATGGTTCGCTGTCGACGCGCTCCCGCCGCTCGCTTTCGACCACGCCGAGATACTGCAAAAGGCAATAAACCGTTTTATGTAGCGTTATGGACTATATGTTGATTTAACAATCCTACACTAATGAGTATAACCAAGACGCAAGTTGAAATGGCCTTGAGCCATGTCGACGACCCCGATTTGGGGCAGAACCTCGTAAAACTCGGCATGATCGAAAATATAGCTATCGACGGGCAGAAAGTCTCGTTCGACCTCGTGCTTACCACTGCCGGTTGCCCGATGAAAAAGCGTATGAGCGACGACTGTGTCAATGCGATTCACCAGTTTGTCGACCGCGACGCCGAAGTGACTGTCAACCTGACTACCCGCAAGGTGGAACAGCCATCGCCCGAAGTGCTATTCCCTAACATTAAGCACACTATCCTTGTGGCATCGGGCAAGGGTGGCGTGGGGAAAAGCACTGTGGCGGTCAACTTGGCCATCTCGCTCGCCAAGACGGGTGCCAAGGTGGCACTGGTCGATGCCGATATCTACGGGCCTTCCATCCCGATCATGTTCGACATTAAACAAGAAGATATATATGGCGAACGCCATGGCGACAAAACCTATATGACCCCGGTCGAGAAATACAACATCAAACTTATGTCGATAGGTTTCCTTGTCGATACCGACAAGGCTGTGGTTTGGCGCGGTCCTATGGCCAGCGGTGCCTTGAAACAGATGGTCTCCGAAACTTGGTGGGGCGAAATCGACTATATGGTGGTCGACATGCCTCCCGGAACTGGCGACATCCAGCTCACCATCGCCCAGACTCTCCCATCGTCGTGTGCCATCATTGTCAGCACCCCGCAAAAGGTGGCGCTGGCCGATGTTGTCCGTGGAGTCGAGATGTTTCGCAATCCGAGCATCAATATCCCAGTTATCGGTTTTGTCGAAAACATGGCCTACTTCACGCCCGCCGAGCTGCCCGACAGTTGCTACTATATCTTCGGTCGCGGCGGCTGCTCTCAGCTGGCCAAGGATATGGATATCCCGCTGCTGGGCGAAATCCCGCTCGTGCAGGCTATTGCCGAGTCGGGCGACAGCGGCAAGCCGTCTGCCCTCTGGTCTGACAAGCCAACCCCCGAAAGCGAAGCTTTCATGCATTTGGCCGAAAACGCTATCAGGGAAATTTGCAAACTGAAGACCTGATTTGACATCTTTAAATTTTCAATGCGTATGACCGATCAAGAGAAAACTGTAATCGAACAAAAAGTAAAAAACGCTCTCGACCAAATCAGGGTCTATCTTCAGCAGGACGGTGGCGATGTCGAATATATTGACATGACCAACGAAGGTGTGGTTATGGTGCGGCTGCAGGGACATTGTGGCACCTGCCCTCACGCTATGGCCACTCTCAAACAGGGCATCGAGGCTGCTATGAAGAAAGCCATACCAGAGGTCAAGTCGGTTGAGCGTATCGACTGGTAGGTAATGTCAAACAAAGCTCACTAACACATTATGGTATACACTAAAACTGGCGACGACGGCTCAACTTCGCTTGTGGGCGGAAGCCGTGTCAGCAAATGCAATCCGCGTGTCGAGGCCTATGGCACCGTCGACGAACTGAACTCTCACGTAGGCCTGCTGGCCGAGTATGCACTCCCTATCGACATGAACATTTATCGGCAGCTCAAGTCGGTGCAGGACGACCTATTCTCAATCCAAACACTCCTCGCCACCGAGGACCAGTCGCTCTACGTCAAAATGCCGCAAGTGAGCGAGGATGACAGCCAACGGCTCGAACAGTGGATTGACTCCGCCGATGCCTCGTTGCCGAAACTGCGCTCCTTTGTCACGGCGGGCGGCAGTGTGGCCGGCGCACAGGCTCATGTGGCCCGATGTGTCTGCCGTCGGGCCGAGCGTCGTGTGGTCCAGTTGGCTGCCGACTGCCCTGTCGACCCCTCGCTCTTGCGTTATCTTAACCGGTTGTCCGACTACCTCTTTGTTATCTCGCGCAAACTTGTTGTGGCTGAGGGCAAAAACGAGACATTCAAAAAAATATAGTGGTCTCATTTTGACATTATACCAAAAAATGTATTTTTGCAAGTGCTAAAATACGAATAAGGTAGCTATACCTAAATGAAAATCACATACATATACAACAAATAGTTAAACCAAAAGAGTTATGTATTGGACACTTGAATTGGCTTCGAAGCTCGAGGATGCTCCCTGGCCGGCGACAAAGGACGAACTGATTGACTATGCACAGCGTACGGGTGCTCCAATGGAGGTTATCGAAAACCTTCAGGAAATCGAGGACGAATAAACCAACCGGGACAATAGACCGTGAATCTGCCCATTGCCGGGCATGTTCACCAGGTTAATTTGTCCCATTTTTAATTTCTCAGACTTCTCGTAAGCGTCAAATTGGAAACTTGCCTTTAACTTTAAAACCGTGTAGAATCAGATACAAAACAAGGAAGCAAAACGGAAATATATCGGAACTGTTTCTTGCCTCGAAGGCGAAATTTGCGGTTTCAGAATTATTAAAATATAATTTAAAATACAATGACAAACATCATATAAAGAATTCTGTCCCGCGGTCAGCGGTGAACATATGACAGAGATCAAGGGAGTAAGATCATGGACGAAATAGAAAGAGAATGCGGCGACTATAAATATGTCCTGCTT
>CAJONE010000097.1 GCA_905235855.1 uncultured Bacteroidales bacterium | reverse complement strand
GCCAGCGCCGAAAAAGAAAACTCCAAGTCGTTCCATCAGGTTCTGAAAGAAAAATACATCGAAGGTGGTGCAGGCTGGATGACCCCCGTGCTCCTCTGCCTCATTCTCGGTATGGCACTCGTTATCGAGCGCATACTTTATCTCAATATGTCCACCACCAATGTCAACAAACTGCTCAACGGCATTGAGGACAACGTGAAAAACGGCAACTACGAAGGCGCCAAAGAACTTTGCCGCAACACCCGCGGCCCGGTGGCCAGCATCTTCTACCAGGGTCTCGACCGCATCGACTCCGGCCTCGACAATGTTGAGAAAGCCGTCACATCCTACGGTGGTGTGCAGATGGCTCGCCTCGAGAGCAACATGACCTGGATTGCCCTGTTCATCGCTCTTGCCCCCTCGTTCGGATTCCTCGGCACGGTTATCGGTATGGTCGGCGCTTTCGACGCTATCGAAGCTGCCGGCGATATCAGCCCGACCGTTGTGGCTGGCGGTATGAAGGTCGCTCTGTTGACCACCGTGTTCGGTCTTATCGTCGCCATCATCCTTCAGATTTTCTACAACTACCTCATCACCAAAATCGAGAGCCTCGTCGCCCAGATGGAAGACGGTTCTATCTCCTTCATGGACATCCTCGTGAAAAACCAGAAATAATAGCGTCGGGGAAAGTAAACATAATGTATAACAAAAAATCCTTGATCTATTATGAAAGAGAAAACAGATAAACTGATAACCATAGTCAGCCTGTGCCTCGCGATAGTTGGCTCCATCTTTGCCATACTGTTCGCCATGAAAGGCGACTCGGCATTCTTCGACACGGCATTCTGGATGCTCGTGGCTTTCATCGGCCTGAGCCTCTGCGCCATGGTGGTGTTCCTCTGCATACGCATATTCAAGGGCAAAGGCTGGGGGTTCCTTATCGGCATCGGCCTGCTGGCCATTCTCATGGTTGTTGCCTACTTCATCTCGAAAGGCAACGACCTGAGTCCCGTTTTCCTCGCGAAAAACGGAGCCTCCGAAGGCACATCCAAACTCGTGGGTGCTGCCTGCCTGACCACCTACGTCATGGTTGCCCTCACGATAATCGCCATCATCTATGTCGAAGTGGCCAAATTTTTCAAGAAATAAGCAGTTGGTTTAAACAACCATTAAACTTTCAACTATGGGTAAAAGAAAAACACCAGGATTGAACACCAGCTCGATGGCCGACATCTCGTTCCTGCTGTTGACCTTCTTCCTGTTGACCTCAAGCATCAACACGGACCAGGGCATAGCACGCCGTCTGCCGCCGCCATTGCCGCCCAATCAGGACAAACCGCCCGAGGTTCGCGAACGCAACATCTTCATCGTGAAGATCAACAGCAAGGACCGCCTGCTGTTCAACGGCGAAATCGGCAACGTCACCGACCTGAAAGAGCGCGCCAAAGAGTTCTTGGGCAATCCCGAAAATAAAGACAACCTGCCCGAAAAAGAGGATATCTTCATCGACGAGTTCCACGGCACCTATCCCGTCTCGAAGGGTATTATCTCCCTCCAGAACGACCGCGGCACATCCTACGACATGTATATCCAGGTGCAGAACGAGCTTACCGCCGCCATCAACGAGATGCGCAACGAGCTCTCCAAAGAGAAATTCGGCAAAAACTACGCCGATATCCAGGAAAAACAACGCGACGCCATCGACAAGGCGATTCCTATCGCCATATCCGAGGCCGAGCCTAAAAACGTGGAAGGGAAATAGCTATGGCAAGATTCACAGGTAAGAAAGCTAAGGAGACTCCGGGCCTCAACATGGGCTCCATGTCCGACATCATCTTCATGCTGTTGTTCTTCTTCATGGTTATCACCACTATGCGCGAAAGCTCGCTCTTCGTGAAAATACAAGTTCCGCAAGGCACCGAAACCAGTAAACTGGAAAAGAAAAGCCTTGTAAGCTACATCAACATTGGTGTGCCGATGGATCAGTACCAGTCGAAATACGGCAAGGAACCGCGCATCCAGCTCAACGACCAAATCGCCGACGTGAGCGACATCCAGCAGTGGGTCGAACTCGAAAAAGCCGACCGCAACGAAGAGGATCGTCCGTTCATCACCACTGCCTTCAAAGTCGATATGGCTGTGAAAATGGGTGTGGTGAGCGACATCAAGCAGGAGCTGCGCCAGGCCGGTGCCTTCCGCATATTCTACAACGCCCGCAAAGGCGAACGCCAACAGCAGCAGTAACCTTCACCGGGGGGATACACCCCTGACTATCTACAAATCACAAACGAGCCGCCCGAAAGCGGCTCGTTTTTTAGTGATAGATTACAGTGCAAATTTATTCTATGCCCCCCCCAAAAACCGGCATGAAATACGTGGCATTCACAAACACCCATAAACGGCAACCTCTAAAATCTGTTATTTTGACGGATATAAAATAAAATACAAATATGCAATTGTTTTACTGTAAAAGACTCCCCCTCTTAGATAAGGGGCGGCTGGGGAACGCTGATGTTATTTTTGAACCCGCTGGCAGCGCCACATGCCGCCAATAGCAACCGCAAGCGATATTCACGGCATCTTGTTTCGATAAAAATAAAGTTGCGCCGAATCACTGTTGTTTCGCCAAAAATGGCTATCTTTGCAACTTGATTCCGCAAAGCCGGCCTGCCACGCCTGAACACTACAAGCAGGGTTCGACCGAAAGGAGTCGGTTCACAATTCTAAATTACCAATTTTCAGTTCGTATGTCCTACACCTACCTTAAAAACGAGACCAGCAACGGGATATGCACCCTTACGCTCTCGGCTCCCAAGTCGCTCAACGCTCTCAACAGCGAGCTGCTCGGCGAGTTGGGCCATTTCCTCGACAATATCGACAGCGCCGTGCGGGTGCTGATCATAACCGGCGACGGCGACAAGTCGTTCGTGGCCGGGGCCGACATAGCCGAGATGTCTACCCTCGACGAGCGTGAGGGCTTCGAATTCGGCAAACGCGGCACCGACGTATTCCGCAAGTTGGAGCGGCTGCCCATACCAGTCATCGCAGCGGTAAACGGCTACGCACTGGGCGGCGGCTGCGAGATAGCCATGGCCTGCGACATTCGCATCTGCTCCGACAACGCCCGTTTCGGCCAGCCCGAAGTGGGTCTGGGCATCATACCCGGTTTCTCTGGCACCTATCGCCTGGCCAAACTCGTGGGCATGGGCATGGCCAAGCAGATGATCTACACCGGCAAACCCATCAAATCGGACGAGGCACTGCGCATCGGCCTTGTCAACGCCGTTTATCCGCAGGCCGAGCTTATGGCTCAGGCCATGAAAATGGCAGCGGCCATCTGCAAAAACGCGCCCGTTGCGCTGAAATACGCAAAAGAGTGCATCGAGGCCGAATACGACCTTCAGGCCGACGAAGCCATTGCCTACGAAAACCGCATGTTCGGCAAGTGTTTCGCCACCGCCGACCAGAAAAACGGCATGCACGCCTTCCTCAACAAACAAGAAGTCGAATTCGAAGGACGATAGACACCATGAAAGCCTGGGAAGCAGAATATGGCAACCATCGTATCAGAATCGAAAACCACCTCGGCGGCGAGATTCTGATTGTCGACGGCAGAATAATCGATCGAACAAACGGCTACGACGAGCGCGGCAAACTGGTGGGTATGCTCCCCGAAGGCAAACTGATTGTGGCCAACATTGGCCAATGGTTCACCATTGGATGCAACCTCTTCGTGGACGGTGAAGAAGTGCAACTATCCAAAGTTTGAAAACAAGTATTAACACTTTAAAAACACAAACACCATGAAAATCTGTGTAATCGGAACCGGCACCATGGCCAAGGGCATTGTCAAAGCCTTTGCAGCCAAAATGCCCGTAGTAATGAAAAGCCGCACCCAGGCAAGCCTCGACAAGGCAATGGGTTCAATCTCGAAATCGTATGCCAAACTGGTCGAGAAAGGCAAAATGACCCAAGAGGCCGTTGATGCACTTTTGGCCAACATCACCACCACCACCGACTATGCCACATTCGCCGATGCCGACCTCGTGATCGAAGCCGCCGTCGAGGAGATGCAGCTCAAGAAAGACGTGTTCACCGAACTCGACAAAATCTGCAAACCCGAAACCGTGTTTGCCACCAACAGCTCGTCGCTGAGCATCACCGAGATAGCAGCCTGCACGTCGCGTCCCGCCCAGTTCATCGGCATGCACTTCTTCAACCCCGCCGACCGCATGGCGCTGGTCGAGGTTATCAAAGGGCAGCTCACGAGCGACGAGGTGACCAAGTGCATCGTCGACCTCGCCACCTCAATCGGCAAACAGCCCGTCGAGGTGAAAGAGGCCCCTGGCTTTGTGGTGAACCGCATTCTTATCCCCATGATCAACGAGGCCGTGGGCATTCTGGCCGACGGCATTGCCAGCGCCGAGGACATCGACAAATGCATGATGCTCGGTGCCAACCACCCGATGGGTCCTCTGGCCCTGGCCGACCTTATCGGCAACGACGTGAACCTGGCCATCATGGAAGTGCTCTACAAAGAGTTTGGCGACCCGAAATACCGTCCTCACCCGCTGCTGCGCAAAATGGTACGCGCCGGTCTGCTCGGTCGCAAGAGCGGTGAAGGGTTCTACAAATATTGATCAACCCCACTCCATCCAACCACAGCCACTACAGGCAGCTCCACCGCGCCCGTAGTGGCTGTTTGTCCGACAAGTCACATAAGTTTATAAGTCACAGGATTCCCAGAATCCATCTGCTATGAATCAAGGCAAACTCATACTGTTTCCTGTCACCATCGGAGGCGACCTTTCGCTCTCGCTGCCTTTGGCCAACCGTGAGCTGCTCGACAGCTGCCACACCTTTATTGTCGAGGAGCTGC
>CAJONE010000096.1 GCA_905235855.1 uncultured Bacteroidales bacterium | reverse complement strand
TCAACCTCCGCCCGAGAAAACTTTTGAACTTCGATACCCCCAAACTTAAATTTATGCTATATTTGCACAACTGTGTTGCACTTGGTAGTTGAGTCTACACCTGTGTGAAAAAAATGGGCGGAATGGAATAATTGGGTGTAATTTTGTACTTTGAAAAATAGTGTTATGCCAGATAAGCAAATTTTTCGGAATATTCATCTATATGTATATTGATGACCACAACCCTCCTCATTTCCACGTATGGTACGAGGGCGACGAGGCCACCATCGACATAGCGAATGGACGTGTCACTGGCACCCTTTCGCACAGAGCCTTGCGACTGGTTTACGAGTGGCTTGACTTGCACAAAGAGGAATTGATGGAAAACTGGCGAAAGCTGTCGAATAATGAGGCGGCTCAAAAGATAGAACCTTTAAGATAGAGCGTTATGAAAGAACCTTTGATATTGAAAGTGGCATCTGCAGAATACGTCAGGGATTATATCCTCCGTCTCACCTTTAACAATGGTGAGGTGCGTGATGTCGACTTTGTACCGTTAATGCAGAAGGGGATCTGCCGAAAACTTCAGGATATGGACTATTTTCGCTCCTTCACACTTGATCCCTTCACCGTGGACTGGCATAACGAGATAGGCTTTGCCCCCGAGTCTCTATACTCGAGAGGTACGGCAATTGCATGATTCGAACAAAAATATAAACAACAAATAATTCCACCGACAACCCCAAAACAATAATACATGACATAAACAAAGAGAACAGTAGAAACATAAAGAGATATTAGAAGCGTATTCGCCTTGATTTGCTTACGGAATTCTGGTAAAATTCAAGCAATCTGCTAATGAGAGGAAATCGCTCACGATACCGTGAGTTTTTTTTGTTGCAGATTAGGTTTACCAGAGCCTCCGTAAGAACAAAGAAATAAGTTCACGGATTTTTTATTGCCAATAAACACAACTACACCTTGTAATGGAAGCAATATTAAACAAACTAAATCAAATCATTGAAACAGCCTATGGTGAATGGCGGGATAGGATTGTCGGAAATGAAATACCAACATCCAACGAACGGACAATTCAGGTCTATCTTGCATATATCATATTAAAGGTGGCAGAACCTTTTGAGGACAATGGGAAATATCATATAAAGGTCATTCTTGAAAAAGACGCGGGGGAGCAACAAACCTCCAAAACAGATGGACGGGCACGCTGCGACATTATGATAAAAGCAACCACCTCCCAAACCACCACAAAGGGGTATGTCGCTGCAATCGAAATGAAATGTCTGAAAAAGAAAGAGGAAGGTAAACGAAATAAACCTATGACACAAATGAGATTGTCCGTTTTGCAGGATATTGAAAACCTCGAAAACTATTCGGCAGATTTAAAGTATGAAATTGTCTACTCCAACGACAGGGTTTACCCGCACCCCAAAGGGAGTAATATCAAAAATAATATAGGAGACGGTATTACGATTAATGACGACCATGTCAATGATTTGTCGCAGAATCTGAAACATAAATACCTTATTGAATGGGACAAAAAAAACGACTCTGATAACCACTTCTTCCTCAAATTAAAAATCAAATAATTATGTCTGATATCGTATACTATCGTCCACCATGGATCTGTGGCAAGTACAATTATCATACGCAGCGTCTGCATTTCGTCGGGCTCAATGACATTGTCGTCGAGAATGAGGTCGATAGCGTCTGTCAGCACATCGACCGCCTCTCGACGTAGAGAGTCGCCCGTCACCCCGTAATCCTCTTTTATGCTGTTAAGTGTGACGCGCGAAATGTCGCCGACGGCCAGGGCCCATCGCGTCGCTGCGGGCCACGCCCCTGTCCATCAAAGTCTGCAACAAATTGCCCATAGAATGTTATCGAGTTTATTTTGTTTTTTTTGACATTATAATCCCAAACGATTTTTGATGCGACTTTTCAGTACCCACAATGCTATTGCCAATGCGGCTATCAATAAAAATGCAATAATGGTTTTCATTATTCTGTACAAGGAAAGGATGCTGTGTTCATCGCTCGACAACTCTCGTCGGTTTCCAGCCTGCGAAATTAAACATTTTTCTTAATACCGATGCCTTGTGGATAAGATTCTCGGCAAAAATGACAATTCTGTTCCGATATCACAACCCTTCTTCGGCGCTCAAAATGTTTGGTCGAGACGCTCCATGAGACTACGACGCACGCCTCCACCGTTTCAGACAAGGCCACATCTACAAATTTCATCAACGTCCCTCCCCCATCTTGTTCAAAAGGGGGAATTGTTTACAGTAAAGCTATTGCATGTTTGCATAACATATTATGTTCATCAGAAACAACATTTTTTACATGTTGCCACACAAAAAAAAGCGACCCGCCGGGTCGCCCTGTCCATTTGGAATTGATTTTGTTGATGATGGATGTCATCGCTAATGGCGCACTGCAATCTTCGACACGCTGTCGCCCACACGCAGGATGTATATCCCGTTTGGATATGCCTCCGTTTTGACTTCCACGCTGCTTGCCCCCGATGGAACGCTTTGCTCAAACAGGCAACGGCCAGACATGTCGTGGACTGTTATGCGGGTTGCCTTGTATGCGCCGAGTTGTACGGTAGTGCGGTCGTTGGCCGGATTAGGATACACCCCGCGCAGTACATTTCTTTGTGGAGTAACAATTGCAGCGGGGTCGGGGTCGATAGACGGTCCCAGGACAGCCACCGCGTCCAGGTCAAAGCCCGCTCTGTCGCTGTAGGTCGGCCAGGGGTCGTTCACCAGATGTCCATAGGCGTCACGGCTGCCGTACTGCGGGTCGATGCTACCCACCACGTCCACGACACGCACATGAGTTATCCGGTCGATGTCTATGCCCGTGCTGTCGCGCAACTCTTCGAGGTCGAACGGTGTGCCGTAGCCGCCGCGATATTTGCCAGCGAGGTTGTTGATATAAGTGGCGTCAATCTGTCCGATGCTGCCAATCTGTGTTTCGGTCTGCGTAAGCGAAGTGGCCGGGAAACGCACAAAACGCTCGCCGTCCGAGCTCACCTCCACGAATGCCAGTTCAAGAAACAGGTCGTTGAACGAGTTCTCGAACACCGCGAAGTCATATCCCTCCACATTCCGTATCGGCTCCGCGAAAGTAAGCGTGGCCATTCCCCCGTCACCCAGCGGCACCACATGATAGACCGAATTGGTCCAAGCCGGCCCAATAGCGCTGTCGCCTGTGTGTGCAAACGACACAATCGAGTCCGGATGTCCCCGCAGGTCTACCGGGCCGAACACCACCTGGCAACCTGTGGCCCAAGCCGTGATGCGCGGGTCGTCGAACTTCACCGCCGTGCAGCCTTCCGTGCCCACCACGCCGCAGAACGGACCCTGTGCCCGTGCGCACACACCACACACAAGCAGCAGGGCCATAGTCAGCGGATACTTTGAAAAACGAAAACCGAAATTAAAAAACCATTCTTTTCTCATCATGTTTGTTTTTTGTTCCCGGCAGGGCATCCCTGCCCACACCGGGAAGAATGCGGCCTATCGTGCCGCGAGCATCATTCAAAACAGTTGATGCCCGTTAATGACTGCGGATAGCCCGTTTTTAATGTTTCACAACCACTTTTGTTGTGCTGTTGCCGATGTGGAGCACATAAACCCCGTTGGCAAGCGCTGCGGTGTTGATAGTCATCATTTCGCCACTGGCGGTCTGGCAGAATACCTTGCGCCCGGCCATGTCGTATAGCGCAACATCGTCACCGGTCGAACCGCATACCACGTTCACAACACACGAAGCAGGGTTAGGATAAACCTTCACATCCGAATCGGCAATCTCGCTGATGCCCTCTGTCGAGGACGGTTCGCTCACCGGATGGATTTCCATAGGATAGGCATAAATCGGGTAGATGCCCCACTCGCCGTAATCCACTTCGCCCACCTGCACACCAGCAGCTGGATCGGCCCAGAGGTTAAGGTCGCCGTTGTGAAGAGTCTGGCCCATGCCGTAGCCGCTCACACCGTTCACATGCTGCTCCGGATAGTTGCCCGGAGTCATCGCCAGACTCACTGTGCCGTCGTTGAAGGTGATGTCGGTCAGGTAGCCCTCGTCGATAACATAGTCGAAACGCGAGTCGACAGCCTTGATATCGTCCATCACAGTGGTAAGGCTCACGGTCTCGGTCGCGAAGCGGTAGCCCCAAGCCAGCGACGTGTCGGCCCAGTTCACCACAAAACGCACCTTGTTCTCGCCTTCGCCAACCCAGTAGCGCACATTCGCCTCGGCGATGGTGGCGTCGGTGGCATCATGAAACACGGGGTGTACGGTCGTGGGCCACACAACACCCATGGCATAGCCCATAATCGAGTCGTAGCCGTAGCCGTAGAGCGACTCGCCGATCTTCACGAAGTCGCCGTCGGTCACCGCTGTCGTAGCGTTCACGTTGCCGTTGCCGTTAAGGATATACTGCGGCATATTGACCGGCGAGTTGGAAGGGCTGAAGCTCAGGCTCACCGTGCCGTCGTTGTAGTTGATGGTGGTGAGCGGATTGTCGGCCGTGAGACGGCTGTCGCCGGCACAGACGGCGCGCAGCACGCCCTCGATGGTCATCTCGCCGTCGAATCGCAATCCCCAGGCCAGTGCCGTGTCGGGCACACCCCAGTTAACTGCGAACACCACAGAATTTGTCCCCTCGCCGACCCAGTAGGCAATGCGGCTCTCGTCGATGGTGGCGTCCTCGGGCGTGTGAAGCACCGATGCGGGCGTGATGGCGGCAGACCACACATCGTCGGTGCTGCCCGAAACCTTCACAAACATGCCGTCGGCCAGGTCATAGTCGCCGAATTCGTCGTATTCGTCGGCCAAAACTCCGTCAACCTTGAAACGGAACGTCTCCATATAGCCGTCCCATTCCACATGCACTG
>CAJONE010000095.1 GCA_905235855.1 uncultured Bacteroidales bacterium | reverse complement strand
AGCTCAGGCGGAACAGATCATAATTCGGGTCTTCGGGATTGTAATTGACCCCTTCCTTGACCTTGAAAATATGGATCGGGAAAATACAGGTTTCCCCGTGCCCCAGCCCCGCATCCAGCGCAAGCAGCACATTGCGCAGGGTCAGGTGGTTGAACGGGTCGATATGCACCGAGCCAACCTTGACTGTGCCGCCCCATTCTTTGCTGAAATGGCTCCCAATGGCCGAGCCGATAAGCGACTGGACGAGCGAATAGTTGAGAATCGCCACCAGCACATAGACGGCCAGCGAGGTGTAGGCAAGGATACGGAGTGCTATTTTGAGTGAGTGTTTGATACTTGCGGCTGTAAGGATTTCGGTAAATATAATATATAACCATAAAAAGCAAACTTTAGTATGTGTTTGCTTTTTATTGTTTTGTTTGTGCGATTAACAGTCGTTAGCCGCTAATCTATTTTGTTTTCAAGAGCTTGCCGCTTATGCGGTTGTCGAGCAAAACAAAATAGAGTCCTGTAGGCAGAATGGAGATGTCTAATGTGTCGTGGTCCGCCACGTCGGTTTGCATCACAGTTATGCCTCTGCTGTCAACAAGTTTCAGGTTTGCTGGACGGCTGCAGTTGATGACTATGTGGGTTGTGGCGGGGTTGGGGGTTAGCGAAAAATGCGTCTCGTCGGTTGCAGAAGGCCGCCCAATGTCGTTGGGATTGTCGGGGTTTTCCGGATTGTTTACGGTTATAGTGACTGTGTTGATGTCGGGGTTGCATAGTTTTCCGGCTTTCAGGGTTATGGTGTGTGTGCCTGGTCCAAAGGCGTGGGAGGGATTTGTTTCGGTCGATGTGGTCCCGTCGCCGAAATCCCATTCAATGGTTTCGGGACTGGCTGCCGAGAGGCAGCTGAAATGCCAGTGCATGCTTTCGCCAGTTGGTTCGGCGGTGGGAAACGTGTGGCAAGAATAAAGATACAGCGAGTCGTAAACCATCGTCTTGGCGGTTTCGCGTATGGTCTGCGCCGTGGCAGCATCGAGCGACAGGTTAGTGGTTATGGATGTGGGATCTTTGCGGAAGATAAGGGTGTAGAACGTGCAGGCGGCTGCATAACTGCCTATGGCCGACGGGTGGCTCTCGTCGCTTTGGTAGAGTTCGATGTCGGGGTAGTCGCTGCGCAGTTTGCGCCATACGCGTCCAACGGGGCTTACCGAGGCACGGTTTTGGCGTGCCATAAGCATGTAGCGCTCATACAGCAGGTTGTCCATGCCATCGTAAGTGGCGAGCGAGTCGAAATAGGGTGCGTTTGATGCATCGCCGTTTTTGCGTCCCCAGGTCATGTAGAACATCACTTCCGGACATTCGCTGTACCCGTAAACGGCATCGGCCAATTGGCAGGCGTAGGGATAGGTTTGGGCTGCGAACTGGCTCCACGGGAATGATGGTTCCTGGCTTTGGCCTTGGAGCACAACGATATCCCAGCCGCCTTCGTGTATCTTGTCCATGGCTCCGGTTGTGCTGCATTGCTGGCTGAAGGTTGCGCCGCCCGAAGTGACCTGCTGAAACTCGATGCGGTCGCCCGTGCTTTCGCCCAGCTGCTGAATCATCGACGGCAGGTCGTTCACGTAGGTGTAGCTGTTGCCGATGAAGAGGACTTTTTTAGGCGTCTCCTGCGACTGCGTAAGCACCGCAAGGCATGAAAACGCCACAAGCAGACAAATGTTTTTCATGCTATTTTTGAGTGTTTAAGTGGCTTTTGGCCTGGTTTCGTGTCGGTCCGATGTCGGCAGTTCGGCCATCATGTCGTCGGGTCCGTATTCTTTCTTGGGTTTGCGCTCTGGCGCGATATAGTCTTGCCGGAACACTTTCAGTTGCGTGAGCAGCAGTATTGCGGCAAGCAATGCGCCGAGCACGTCGCAAATGGTGCACGATACCCACACTCCCGTCAGCCCGTCACCGCCGGCCCCGACCATAATAAACGGGACAATGTAAATCATCGGAATCAGGAAAATCAGCTGCCGCGAAAGGCTTGTGGCGATGGCAATCCATGGTTTGTCGATGCTTTGAAAAAACTGAGAGTTGGTGATAGTGAAAGCGATGAGAGGCATCATCACGTTGAGCCACCGCATTGCCGGAGTGCCCATGCCAATCAGTGCTTCGCCGTTAGTGAAGGCACGCAGAATGAGGTGTGGAAAAGCCAGAGCCAGAGCTGCGCCTGCCACGCCGGCCGCCAATGTGAGTTTCAGTGTAAGGATATAGGTCTCTTTGAGGCGGTGATTGTGGCCTGCCCCGTAGTTGTAGCCCGCAATGGGCTGCATGCCTTGGCAGATGCCCAGCACGAGCATAACGAGAAACGAGCAATAGGTGTTTACTATGCCGTAGGCACCCACGGCGAGATCGCCGCCGTAGTGAATTAGCTGCCGGTTGAGCAATGCCACCACAAACGACGCGGCAAAGTTCATCAGAAACGGGCTCAGACCTATGAGCAGCACGTTGCGGAAAATGTATAGCTTGGGTGTCCAAGCGTGGCGTTGGAAGCGGATGAACGACTTGGGTTGCACAAAATGGAGGATCGCCACCATGGCCATCGAAACCATGGAAATGGTGGTGGCCCATGCCGCTCCGGCGATGCCGAGTCCGAGGACGCAGATGAAAATCGCGTCAAGCACGATGTTGAGTATCGCGCCGCCCGCCATAATCCACATCGACTTGGTGGGATAGCCCGAGGCGCGAATCAGTCCCGTGAGGTTGAACGAAAGCGTGGTGAAGAACATGCCAGGCAACACAATCTGCATATATTCGCGGGCATAGCCTATAGTGTCGGTCGAGGCGCCGAATATTTCAAGAATGTGGTCCATAAAGAGGTAGCCTGCGGAGACAAACATGAAACCGAATATGAACGTCAGGATAATGCTGTTGCCCAGTATCTTCTCGGCCCAACGCAGGTCTTTTCTGCCCAGTACGATGCTCATTCGCGCCGATGCACCAACGCCCACCATGGCTCCGAAAGCGTGTATGATGTTCATCAGCGGCAGTGTGATTGCAAGACCCGCTATGGCCAGTTCGCCGACATATTGTCCGAGAAACACGCGGTCGACTATGTTGTAGACCGACGCAACCACTTGCGTTATAACCGCCGGCAGTGCGAATTTCCAAAGCAGGTGTCCTATCGGTTTGGTTTCGAGGTCTTTTATGTCGTCCATAGAGTGAGAGCCTGTGCGCAAGCCACAAGCAATTGGGATTTAGATTTTAGTCTCGTAAAAGTGCATTTCGGTCAGATACTTGTAGACCGGTTCGGTGAGCAGGTATTCGACAGAGAGCCGCTTGGCAATGCGCTCGCGAATATAGCTTGACGAAATGTCGATCATCGGCACGTCAACGGTGTGGATGTTGTTGTGGTTGGCCAGCGGGCATTCGGTAAATCCAGGACGCGGATATACGTAAATATGGTAGTTTTCAAGTATATGCTCGTAGTTGCGCCAACGGTGAAAGCTGTAGAGGTTGTCCGAACCCATGATTAGGCAGAACTCGCGGTCGGGGTAATGTTCGCTCAAGTGTGCGAGTGTCACTACTGTGTACGATGGGGTGGGGAGGTGGAACTCAACGTCGCAGGCCCGCATCCGGTAGTTGTCCTCGATAGCAATGCGAACCATTTGAAGCCGATGGTTGTCGGCCAGCAGGCTGGCGCGTTGTTTGAGCGGGTTGTGGGGCGAAACGACAAACCACACCTCGTCCATCTCGCTGCCCGTCAGCATGGTGTTGGCTATGATGAGATGTCCGACGTGTATGGGGTTGAATGACCCGAAGAAAAGCCCGGTTTTTTTCTTTTTCAAGTCTGTTCTTGGTTTATGCTTTCCGGCAGGAGAGGGTTAATGCCAGATCACAGCAACACGTTCAATAGTACTTGTATATGCTTACCACCTCGATTTTGCGCAGTTTGTTGCCCTTGAACGTGTAGACTTCGCCCACCTCGCTGGCTCCCGATATTATTTTTATCACCGCTATGTCGGTGGTGTAGGATTTCGGGTGCTTGTTGAAGAACTTGTTAATGACATCCTGCTTGCTGACGCCGACATGAAGTCCGTTGGCGAGCGTCACGTCGGGGTCGGTTATTTTTGCGCCGATCATCTCAACCTTGTTTGTCCAAATCGAACGGTAGATGTCGAGATAGCTGCCGTCGAGACGCTTCATCGTGTTGACCGAAACCGACATCGTGTCGTAGAACTGCTTGTAGCCTGATTCGCGATACCATTGCAGTTGGCTGTTTGTGATAAACTGCTCCACGTTGTCCCACACTCCGAAGGGATATACCACATAGTCGGACAGCGAGTAGATGGTCATTGTGTCGGCGAATATCTTGATGTCTTTCACCTGGTATTCGGGACGTGCAAAGGAGAGCATTCGCACGGCTTTTGCACGCGAACTGATTTCCTGCGACCATGCTGAACCTATGGCGAGCGTTAGGCATATAGCAAAAAATATACGTTTCATGTGGCTTGTGAGTTGATGTTTTTGAAACGGGTTGATGCTTGAAATACTTTTATCTATAACGTATGATATTCTGTTATATTGTTTCCAGCTCCGCAGAAATACACAAAAAAACACGGGCGACTTTCTTTTTGCAAGGCCGTTGCCCGTGAAGTGTCAGAATGGGTTCTGATTATTTTTTCCTTCCTTTTGTGGTGACGGTTTTCTTTGACGCTTTTGGGGCTGGCTGCGGTTTGGCTGTCTTTTTTGAGGCTTTGGGCAATGCGGCCTTTTTCTTTGTCTCTTTTTTTACAGCAGTTGGTGCTGCTACTTTCTTTACTGCAGGTTTCGCCGCCTCTTTCTTTGCTGCAGGTTTTGCTGTATCCTTCTTTGCAGTGGGCTTAACGGTCTCTTTCTTTGCAGCAGGCTTCGCCGCCTCTTTCTTTGCTGTAGGCTGTATCTTTCTTTGCAGCAGGCTTCGCCGTCATTTTCTTTGCTGTAGGTTTTGCTGTATCTTTCTTTGCAGCAGGCTTCGCCGTCATTTTCTTTGCTGCAGGTTTTGCTGTCTCTTTCTTTGCAGTGGGTTTCGCCGTCATTTTTTTTGCTGCAGGTTTTGCTGTTTCTTTCTTTGCTGCAGGTTTTGCTGTCTCTTTCTTTGCTGCGGGTTTTGCTGTATCTTTCTTTGCAGTGGGCTTCGCCGTCTCTTTCTTTGTAGCGGGCTTTGCCGTCTCTTTCTTTGCTGCGGGTTTTGCCGTCTCTTTCTTTGCTATTGGCTTTGCGGTTCCTTTTTTGGATTCGGTTTTCGCGGTCGCTCTCTTTGCAGCAGGCTGTTCGGCTGAAATGTCAAGGGGGTTGTCGGCTTTGATGTCGTCGACGTAGCTGTCGATATTTTCCAAATCTTCGGCAGTTGGTTCTATGTCGTCCTCGGCCGGGTCGAACGAGTCGTAGTCATTGAGTTCGTCATCGTCGTTGTTGTCATCATCGTCGAAGTCGTCGTCATCGTCTTTTTTCTTTCGTTTGGCGCTCTTTGCGCGTTCCTCTTCAATCAGGAAGTCCTCGTAAGCGGAGCTGTGCGGCATATCGCGTTTGGTTCGGGAGTCGTCACTTTCCTCTTTTTCGAGTGCTTCCGACAGTGGGGCAAATTCGGTCTCTTCCTCACCGCCGTTTTTCTCGTCGTTGTAAATGTCTTTGTCAAGGTCGTCATCGCCTATGATGGTGTCGATTTTCATTTCGACTTTAACCATATACATTGTGTCGTCGGTCTCCATCGGAACCGAAAACATAGGTTCGCCGTTGGGCTTTATGGTTTTCTGTATATAGTCGCGATACCCGTCGGGATAGATCTCCTTGAACAGTTTTTTTAGGTCGTCGGTGAGGTTTTTTAGGCTGACAATCAGGTTTCTTTTGTGTCTGTGAGTGGCTGGCATAGTGAATTATTTTTGTGCAATAATAGCACTAAACGTTCAACACGGTGAGTGGGGGAGGTGAAGAATTATCAACAGACTAACGTTTATACTCGGTTCCGATTGCACTTGGGTCGATGTCTTCCTCGTATGATTCGACGCATTTGCGGGTGGACGTTGAGAGGTTGCCGCACCTTTCGGCTGCATCGGCAATGGTTTCGTTTTTGGTCCAGTGGCCGCCGACCGACTCGTAGCACACGCAGGTTTTGGTCTCGCACGACAGAAGTGTCATTGTTGCGGCAACCGCCATCAAAAGTAGGATTTTTTTCATGACTTAGGTGTTTTAATGCATTATGGTTTTTGGGATTATGCCGTGGCACTTGGTCTATTGTTTGCTTATTGCTGTGTCGTCCTCTATGCGCAGGTTGTCCATGATGAAATTGCGCCGTTCTATGGTGTTTTTGCCCATATAGAAGTTCAGAACCCCTTTGGTGTCGAACTCCTTGTTGAGTATAACAGGGTCGAGGCGCATATCCTGGTTGATGAAGCCCTTGAACTCGGCGGGCGAAATCTCGCCCAAGCCCTTGAATCGTGTTATCTCGGCACCTTTGAGTGTGTTGATGGCGTTTATGCGTTCCTCGTCGGTATAGCAATAGAGGGTTTTTTGTTTGTTGCGCACGCGAAACAGCGGTGTTTGCAGAATGTAGACGTGTCCTTGTCGCACGAGTTCGGGATAGAACCTCAGAAAGAAGGTCAGCAGCAGCAGCCTGATGTGCATCCCGTCGTCATCGGCATCGGTGGCTATCACCACGTTGTTGTAGCGCAGGTTCTCGATATCCTCGTCTATGTCGAGGGCGTTGTGCAGCAGGTTCAGCTCCTCGTTTTTGTAAACGAATTCTTTGCCAATCGAAACGGTGTTTTTGGGTTTTCCGCGCAGGCTGAAAACGGCTTGTGTCTCGACATCGCGCGATTTGGTTATCGAGCCAGAAGCCGAGAGTCCCTCGGTGATGAAGATGGTCGATTCCAGCCGTCGGGGATGGTTGCTGTTGTAGTGCACGTGGCAGTCTTTCAGTTTCGGGTTGTTCAGGTTGGCCACCTTGCGGGCCTCGCGTGCCACTTTCTTGATGCCTGCAATCTCTTTGCGCTCTTTCTCGTTCTGGTTTATCTTGTGAAGCAGTGCCTCGGCAGTCTCCGAGTGGATGTGGAGGTAGTCGTCGAGATGCCGCTTCAGTATGTCCATAACGTAGGTTTTTACCAGAGGGCTGTCGTTGGTGCCGTCCTTTTTGTTGGGCTCCATGTGGGTCGAGCCGAGCTTGGTCTTGGTCTGCGCCTCGAACACTGGTTCCTGAATCCGGATACACAGCGCACACACAAGCCCCTGTCTCACGTCCGACGGTTCGCAGTCTTTCTTGTAAAAGTCTTTCACCACACGTGCATACGACTCGCGAAAGGCACTCTGGTGCGTTCCTCCTTCAGTGGTGTGCTGTCCGTTTACGAACGAGTAGTAATAGTCGCTCGACTGTCCGTTCACGTGTGTGAAGGCCGCTTCGAAATCGTCTTCTTTTATGTGGATAATTGGATACAGCGGCTCGGCGTCGAGATTGTTCTCCAGCAGGTCTAAAAGTCCGTTTTTCGAATAGTAGCGCTTGTCGTTGTAGTACATCGTGAGCCCCTTGTTCAGGTAGCAGTAGTTCCATACGCGTTTTTCCACATATTCGCCGATAAAGTGGTAGTTGCCGAACAGTGTGGCATCGGGTACGAACTCCACCAAGGTACCGTTCTCCTCGGTTGTGCAGTCTATGATTCCGCTGTCGGAGGTGAGTCTCCCTTCGCTAAATTCCGCTATGCGGGTTTTCCCTTCTCGTACGGACTGCACCTTGAACCAGCTGCTCAGCGCGTTCACCGCTTTGGTTCCCACGCCGTTCAGTCCCACCGACTTCTGGAAAACCTTGCTGTCGTACTTGGCTCCCGTGTTCAGTTTCGACACCGCCTCGATCATCTTTCCCAGTGGTATGCCGCGTCCGTAGTCGCGTATCGAAACCCGCTTTTCTCCGAAGTTTATCTTGACCGATATTTTCTTGCCGAAACCCGACGAAAACTCGTCAATCGCATTGTCGATAACTTCTTTTATCAGCACGTATATGCCGTCGTCATGGCTCGAACCGTCGCCCAGTTTGCCGATATACATGCCCGGACGGAGCCGGATGTGTTCCATGTCTTCAAGGTGTACTATGCTGTCGTCGCCGTAGCTGTAGGCCGTCTCTTGTTGTGCTGTTTCGTAGTTTAATTCGTCCATTGCCTGTGTGAGGATGTTTCAAGTTGCAAATATAGCAAGAAAATTTCAAAACGCGCTGCGGTGTCGCTTCCAACCTCTTCTGCTATGTTGCGTATGTGGACGAGTTTGACCGAATTTCGCTGGTTGGTGTGTTGAAAAATATCTGTGGTGCAATGCCTGTCACGTGAACAATTGGCTTTTGGTCAGGGCTTTGTGTCAGACAATGTGCCAGCCATTGATGGTCCAGGTGTCGAGGTCGAACTGCACGCCCACTTTGACCACTTTGCGACCATCGGTGGCGAAGCGGTCGGCGTAGCCTTTCGCGTCGATTTGCTCGGCGGCTGCGTCGGCGGTGTCGCGGGTCTTGAACTCGAACAGGTAGATGGCCTGCGGCATGTAGACTATCGCGTCGACGCGACCAGTCCAGCACTTCACCTGCGTCTGCACGTAGACGTTGAGCATCGAGAGGATGAGGTAGAACGTGTATTCGTAGAAACCCTCTTTGGTGGCTGCCTCGGCCAGTTTCTGCTTGAAGCCTTCGATGTAGGGCACGCCGGCGAGGAAGGCTTTCAGCTCGCGCATCATGAGGTCGACATCGCCCTGTTTGAGGGCTTTCCAGATTTTGAAGGCGCAGCCGTTGCGCACGTCGTAGCCGCGAATGCCGGAATAGACGGGTAGCAGGCCTTCGGTGAATCCAACGCGTACTTCCTGGTTGGGGATGCCGAGGGTGTAGTTCTCCGACTCGCGGTCGTAGCCTTTGATGGTGAGGTAGCCGGCCTGATAGAGCAGTGGCAGTGCGTCGGTGAGTGCCTCGGTGGGTGCGTGGAATGCCATTTCGGGCGCGGTGATGTCGTCCATCCGGGTGATGTCGGTGCCGAAGCGGCGCATCTGGTTGAAGAGGAAGGTGGGCGTGCCGCTCTCGAACCAGTAGTTTTTCAGTCGGCGCTGGCCGAAACAGTTGATGAGGCTGTAAGGGTTGTAGACGCCGTCGGAGTCCTCGGCGAAGTGGTAGCCGTCGTATTTCAGCCGTAGGCGT
>CAJONE010000094.1 GCA_905235855.1 uncultured Bacteroidales bacterium | reverse complement strand
AATACTTATGGCATTATCGTTTATCAGGAACAGATAATGATGCTTTCTCGCTTGATTGCCAACTTTGATAGAAGTGAGAGCGACTTGCTGAGAAAAGCCCTCGGTAAAAGGAAAATGGATGTGCTTTCAGTTCTGAAGCCTCGTTTCATAGAAGGCGGCATAAAGAATGGACACAAAAAGAATGCCCTTGAAAAAGTATGGAATGAAATGGAGGCTAAAGGTATGTACGCTTTCCAAAAGTCACATGCTGTTTGCTACACATGGCTTGCCTATCAAATGGCTTATTTGAAAGCGAACTATCCTAAAGAGTTCAAACACGTCATGGAGAAATATAATACAGACTGATTTCATCATAGGAATTGCCAACCTTCACAGGCTATTTCCATAAAATTTCATTTGATAATGAACTTTTCTCAGACCTCTGCCTCCAGTTGGCAGAGCCTAATTTCAAATTAGGACAACGACTATTGACGACCTCTGGTAACTACTTCATCGCCCCCTGCCCTCTCTTATCTATGAGGGAGAATCCTTAACAGTCGAACTATTGCATATTTGCAGCACATGTTATATTCACCAAACGAAGGGTGGATATAACTCACGGAAAGTGTCACAGTAGAGATGGCCACCCTTTTTCCGGGGCTGCTCTACTGCGGTTAATCGTAGATAAGGTATTTTTCGCGAGTTTTCCGATAATCGGACAGTGCCGGCTCCCAGGTGGCGCGGATGGAGATTTCGTCCATGCCAGCTTCTATCTGCTGGCGCAGTTCGACCGTGCCGGCAAGTTTCTCGAAGAAATTGCTTTTCTGGAAGAATTTGCCTTTCGGCACACGGCGGTACATCTCAATGAGGTATTTAAGGCTGAACGAAGCGGATGGGGCTGCCCGCCGAAGATCAAGAGTGTCGCCGCCGTAAGAGACGATCTCGAACGGCCAGTCAGTTCCGCGACCGACGCCGCAGTTAGTGCCCTCAAAGAGACAGAGGCTTGGATAGAGCGCGACGGCATGGGCATTACGCAGATTGGGCGAAGGCGGTACGGGCAACCGGTAGCCCACACTGTCGCGGCGGTAGCCCAGCATGGGGATTACGGTCAAATCGCATTGGATGCCGTTCGTCAGCCATTTTTCGCCATTGATCATCAAAGCGTATTCGCCGATAGTAAGCCCATAGACCACCGGCACAGGATGCATGCCTACAAACGAGCGAAAGTGGGCGGTGTCGAGCACCGGACCGTCGACAAAGTGCCCGTTGGGATTGGGGCGGTCGAGTACAAAAAGAGGAACTCCAGCTTCGGCACATGCTTCCATCACATAATGGAGAGTACTGATGTATGTATAGAACCGACATCCGACATCCTGGAGGTCGAACAGAACCGCATCAATGTCTTTCATCTGAGCAAGCGTTGGTTTCTTGTTTTTGCCGTAGAGAGAGACTATCGGCAGGCCAGTCTTGGGGTCGGTGCTGTTATACACCGTGGCACCTGCGGCGGCAGTGCCACGAAAGCCATGTTCGGGACAGAAAATCCTTGTCACCTTCACCCCTTTGGCCAATAGAGCGTCGACAAGGTGAGAGTTGTCTACGACAGATGTTTGGTTACCGACCACAGCAACAGATGAAAAGCGGCCACTAAAAGTTGCAAGCCGGACAGAGTCGTCGAACAGAGACTCGGTCCCTGTTCGGAATTGCGCGACGCTTGCCATGTGTTTCGTCTGCTGCGCACTGCACGACAAAAGAAACAGTTGCGACAGAACCGCAACAAACATGACGACAGCATAAATCCTGCAGAGTGTCACCTTTCGGACTTCAGTTAAACGATGCCGGCTGAATTCAATTCGCCCCCGTGTGGCCGAACCCACCGGTGCCGCGTTCGGTGTCGGTTAGTTCGCTCACCTCGACAATCTCGGCCTGCTCGTGTCGTGCTATAACCATTTGGGCGATGCGCTCGCCGTCGCTGATGACGAAATCCTCGTGCGAAAGATTAATGAGGATGACGCAGATTTCGCCGCGATAGTCGGCATCGATTGTGCCAGGCGAGTTGAGTACTGTGATGCCCTTTTTCAGTGCGAGGCCACTGCGCGGGCGCACCTGCGCCTCGAATCCGACGGGCAGCTCCATGAAAAGGCCTGTTTTGACGAGTTCACGCTGCATCGGTTTCAGCGTGACAGAGCCATCCGGAAGGAAAGCACGCAGATCCATGCCAGCCGACAGGGCCGTCTCATATTGTGGAAGAGGGTGATGCGACTTGTTGATTATCTTTATCTGCACGGTGAAGTGTGGATTGTGGAACTGAGAATTAGCAATTTTGAATCAGACGCTGCCTATTCCTCGGTCTTTTCGCGTTTGCGGAGAACTTCGTCGATCATGCCATATTCGAGAGCTTCCTCGGCGGTCATCCAGTGGTCGCGGTCGCTGTCCTTCTCGACCTGCTCGATGGGTTTGCCGCTGTGGGAGGCAATAATCTCATAAAGTTCTTTCTTAAGCTTCTGTATCTCACGCACGGTGATTTCCATGTCAGAGGCCTGTCCTTCGGCGCCACCCATAGGCTGGTGAATCATCACACGGCTGTGAGGAAGAGCGGAGCGCATACCTTTTTCGCCAGCGCAAAGAAGGACGGAAGCCATAGAGGCAGCAAGGCCAGTACATATAGTAGAAATTTTAGGGCTTATGAGCTGCATAGTGTCGTAGATGCCAAGACCGGCATAGACCGAACCACCCGGAGAATTGAGGTAAATCGAGATGTCTTTCTGGCTGTCGACCGACTCGAGGAAAAGCAGCTGGGCCTGTATGACGTTGGAGGTGTAGTCGTCGATGGCGGTGCCGAGGAAGATGATGCGGTCGATCATCAGACGGGAAAAGACATCCATCTGAGTCATGTTCAACTGGCGTTCCTCAATGATATAAGGCGTCAGTGAGGCGGATGGAGCGGCACTAACGATGGCACGGTTGGCAGCTGCGGTGTACTTGGCGTATGTTGTGCTGCTGATGCCGCAGTGTTTGGTGGCAAATTTCTCGAATTCTGTCATATATGTTTAGGTTTAAGAGTTATCGGACGGGTGAGGGTGGAAACGACTGTTATTGGTATTGCGGGTTGAAAGTCTGCAGGTATGCCTGTATGTCGTGCGGAGCGGATGCGACGATTTGCATCCACTGTTTTTCGACAGTGTCGCATTTCGGCCAATGGTGATATCCGGCGAGTATAGCCGTGTCGACACGTTGAGCCACAAGCTGGTAGTACTCCTTGGCCGAGAGACCATTCGGGCACGTGAGGTCAATGGCGGGGTGGAAACAGTAGTGAATATGGCCCTTGTTCTGCAGGACGCTTGAAATTATCTGCTCCATATAGTTCTCTTCGAGTGGGGCTTGCGGGTGGTCAAGATGCCAAAGAAATTGAGCCTTGTAGAGAGCATTGGGTTCGAGTTCGTAAGTAATTGTCACCGGAACAATGCGATAGTCGGCTATCGGCCCCGTCATGCTGAGCATGTGGATGACAGACGGGTCGGTTCGATCGATGCGGTTCTTGGTGCGTCCGTTGCGTTGGGCAATCCACACAGAAGAGCCCTTTTCGCCGGAGGTGAGCGACTGCCTCAACATCTCGCTTATGTGAATCATTTCCTCGCCGAAACCGCGTTTTGACCCCCCACGGCCTATAGCGATAATCTTGTTGCAGAGAGCAATATCGTTGACAAACTGGTTGACATACAAGTTTGTGCCCGCAATTATCTGCGACGTGTCGAAGCCGTTTTCGAGCAGAATGACCTGCATAAAATAGGCATCGAGCACAATGTCGCGATGGTTGGATATGAAGAGTGTAGGCGAATGGCTAAGGTTTTCGAGGCCCGAGAAGGAGATGCCTTGCGATGTGCGCTGCAGAATGACATGTGCGAGCGGGATCATCACCTCACGCTGAAAAGAGTCTATAGAGCCGAGCGAGGATATCTTTTCCTGAAGGAAGGCCTCGTTTTTGTCGGGAAAGGCCCAACGGGAGACAACACGCACATTGTCCGACTGCGCGAGACGGGACAAGACATCGTTTATGGAGCCAGACAGATTGATGACAAAAGGATTACAATTAGTCGAAACAGAGAATATGGTCGGTGGGCGAACCGTCGAGCAGGATGTTGCAGACAGTCTGTGCGATGGGGAGTTTGGCGCCTTCGCGAATCTGGTCGAAACTTTGCGCGGCATAGTAGCCCTCGGGAATCATAGGCATCTGTTCGAGTGCTGTCTTCACGTCGATGCCTTTTCCGATCATGCGACCCAAGGTGAAATTACGGCTATGCTCGGAATAGCAAGTGGCGAGCAGGTCGGCAACAGCGTTTTCGTCGAATTTGGCGGCGCGCGTCACCTCTTTCAAAATGGCAGCGACTAGCATGCCGGTGCAGTTGTCGCCACCGCCGATGCCACGGCACAAGCCCACGGCCACGGCGTAAATATTTTTCAACGTAGCTGCACGTTCGAGGCGGTGCATGTCGGTCGACGGGGTGCACCGCATACAGGTGCTGCGCAACATGGAGCAGACTTTTTTCGCCAACTCGCGGTTGGGGCTGGCAACCGTAAGAGCGGCCATCTGTCCGCATGCAACTTCCTCGGCATGAGTTGGGCCGCCAATCACGCAAAGGCACTCATCGGCGAGCGAAAAATGCTCTTTGAGAAAAGCAGTTACCGACTGGTGGGTTTCGGGCAAGTAGCCCTTCACGGCCGAGATAACGTTCTTGCCGTCGAAAGCGTGTTTGTTGAGTGGGCTGACAAGTTCGTAGAGGAATGGGGATGGGACGGCGAGCAGAATGTCGTCTGCCGCCTCTATTGCATCGGTCAGCGGATGTCCGTCACGACGTCTCCACCACACAACCTCCACACCGTGTTCGCGGATTATACGCTCTATTTCAGTGGCCCAACTGCCACTTCCGATAATTGATATTTTCATTGTATGTTGCTTTCCGGCATAAACGCGTGTTTATCGACATTTGGAATATCCTGCAGGGCAAAATTCAAATTGCGTCTTATGCCGTTTTGGTGTGCAAAAGTACTAATATTTTCTAAAAAAAGTTAAAATGAGCATCTTATTTTCCAACCTGTAGACTCAACTACCAAGTGCAACACAGTTGTGCAAATATAGCATAAATTTAAGTTTGGGGGTATCGAAGTTCAAAAGTTTTCTCGGTCGGAGGT
>CAJONE010000093.1 GCA_905235855.1 uncultured Bacteroidales bacterium | reverse complement strand
AGAGCACCTCCTGTGAGGTGGAAAGTTGCTCAAATTTGGGTGGCTCGCGGTGGATGGAGTAGCGCTTTTCGCAGACAGGGGCGGGCATGCCGTCGATGGTCTGCCCGATAACATTAAACAAACGTCCGTTGATGTCCTCGCCCACGGGCATGGAGATGGGGCCGCCAAGCGAGACGACTTCCATGCCGCGGTCCAGGCCGTCGGTCGAGTCCATTGCGATGGTGCGCATCGTGTTTTCTCCGATATCCTGCTGGCACTCAAGAACAATTTCGGTGCCATTGGGACGCTTCACGGTCAAAGCATCGTAGATGTCAGGTAGTTGTACATCGTCGGGGAATGTCACATCGACAACAGCTCCGATAATCTGGCTGATTTTTCCTTTGATTAAGTTTTCCATGTATGTCTGTTTAATGTGTTAATTTTGTTTTCAGAGTTGCAAAGATACAATTTTTTTTTCGGGAAACGAACAAATTGCATATTTTTTTGCTTCATACGCAGTGAGGGCGGGTTTGTTTTTTTGGAGGGACGCCCTCCACCGACGTATGGCTGTTGTGCGGACGGAGAGGTCGATGGGTCGCGTCTATTGGATGTTTTGCCCCTTTTCGGCAAGGATGGCGGCCAGCTGTTCCTCCGGTGTGACGGCACCCTGGTCGAGAAGCTGTATGGTGCGCTTCAGGTCGTCGGTGAGCGGATGGTCGGGATAGCTGTCGATAAAGAATTGGTAGGCAGCCTTGGCGTCGTCGGGATACCCGGCCATCTCGTATGACTTGGCCAGCGTGAGCAGGCAGTCGTCCATGGCCTCGTAGCCGCTATAGCCGTCGACCACTTTTTGTGCATAGACGATGGCCTTGTCGAACGAACCAATCAGACACGCTACGTTGGCGGCCTTGTGCAGACAGGCGGGGGCCAGCGAGTCGTCGGGGTAGGTGTTGGCAAACCCCGTGTAGTAGTCGATGATAGTGTCGGCCGAGGCGGGGTTGCGAGCATAGTCAATTCCGAGCGGGTCGTGGCTCGCTTCGAAGTCGGCTATCATGGCCGCCGATTTGTCGCGTGGCGACTGTGAGTTTTGGCAGGCGGCGAGAAGCAGCAGGGCTGCAATGGGTATAATAATGTAACGGTTCATGTGTTTGGATGTATTGTTTATTGATTTCTGTGTCGGTCGGGATGGGAGTGATAGCCGACAAAGGCCTCCGCAGTTTACGTTTCACGGTCTTTTCATGCGATAAAGTGTGCGGACTTTGCCGGCGGCCACGTCGGCCAGCTTGCGCTTTATCATGGTGCGGCGCAAAGGGCTGAGCCTGTCGGTGAACACCTTTCCGTCGAGGTGGTCAATCTCGTGCTGGGCCACACGGGCAAACATGCCGTGTATTTCCTCGGTATGTTCGTTCCAGTCGGCGTCGAACCAGTGGAGTACGATGCCTTCGGGCCGCAACACATCCTCGTGCACGTCGGGTATGCTCAGACACCCTTCGTTGTAGTATTTTTTCTCGCCCACGCTCTCCAATATTTCAGGGTTGATGAGTGTGTGCTCGATCGGTATGTTGCCGTAGGTTTTGGTTTGCTCGTCGTAGAGAGGGTAGCCAGTCACAACCACACGGATGGAAAGGCCAATCTGCGGGGCGGCCAAACCCACGCCATCGGCGGCATACATGGTTTCGTACATGTCGTCGACCAGCTGTTTCAAGTCGGGGTAGTCCTTGTCGATTGGTTCGGCTATTTTGCGAAGTACCGGGCTGCCGTAGCCTACTATAGGATATATCATTGTTGGTGTTTTGAATTTTTTTTGAATGCTTGAGTATCGGACCGCTATCGGCCAACTGCGGCACGGTCCATATAGTTTTGCAAAATCAGTGTGGCACTTATCGTGTCGACGAGCGCCTTGTTTTGTCGCTGTTTCTTGTGCAGGCCGCCGTCGATCATAGCCTGGAACGCTATTTTGGATGTAAACCGTTCGTCCATGCGGCAGACGGCTTTGTCGGGGAACTTTTCGGCCAACTGGTTCAAAAAAGGTTCGATATAGCGTGCCGATTCGGATGGCGTATTGTCCATCTGCTTGGGCTCGCCCACCACAAAGGCATCGACTTGCTCGCGACTGCAGTAGTCGGTGAGGAATTGCAGTAGCTTGGATGTCTCGACAGTGGCGAGTCCGGTGGCAATGATGCGTTCGGGGTCGGTGACAGCCAGCCCCGTGCGTTTTTTTCCATAGTCTATTGCCAACAGGCGTCCCATATTTTTCTTTGTTTTATCGAAAAAAAGCGGAACATTTTGAGTTCCGCTTTTCTGGTGGTCCCTCTTGGGCTCGAACCAAGGACCCACTGATTATGAGTCAGTTGCTCTAACCGACTGAGCTAAGGGACCGCTTCGTACCTTGCCGAAAGCGTGTGCAAAGATACAATCTTTTTTTTATTCTGCGGAATTTTTTTTCTCTTCGCCGTTTTTCTTGCCTGCATTGCGCATAAGCAGTGCCAGAGCGGCGGTCTCGAACACGAGGTGAACTGCGTAGCACACGCAGAAAGCCACGGCGAAGCCCTTGGCCTGCGGCGCATGGGTAAACATCCAGACGGCCATCACCATAAGATGAACGAAAAGCACGCCCACAGTGACACCGAAGAAATTTTTGACAAAGGTGCGGGGCGACTTGCGCATGCTTTCGACCACGGCCCAGTGTTCCAATCCTGTGACGACTGCAAAGTAGAGCGGGATAAAGGGCATAACGGTCTGGAAGGCACCGCCGCCGCTCCACAGCGGCACAAACATCGCCACGACGAGCACCAGTGTTATGCAGAGCAGAACGATAAGGTATTTTTTCATCGGGAAACGGGAATTTCGCTGTTTCGGGATAACGTTATTCTGTTATCGCGTGATTTCATTTTTTTGTCACTCGCAGAAGCGGATGGTGTCCTTGGTGGTGAACTTTTCGCAATAGTGGCAGCGGAGTTTGAGGTTCTCCTTGTCGACCACGTCGAATTTGGTGGCAATCTTTTCGTGGTTGGTGATGCACATGGGGTTCATGCACTTGATGAAGTTTTCGATATGGTCGGGAATTTCGGCCTCGAGTTTTTCAACCACTCCGTAGTCCTTGATGTCAATGATGGTGGCCATGGGTGCCACGAGCGAGATTTTGCTCAGCTCCTCTTTGGTGAAATGTTTGTTTTTGACCTTGATGATACCTTTGCGGATAAATTTCTGGCTTGAGAGATGGTTGCCGATGAGCACTTCGTCGTCGTAGTTTTCGAGTCCGAGGATGCGAACTACCTGATAGACGGCTTCGGTGGGGATATGGTCGATAACGGTGCCGTTTTCGATACGTGGCACAACGAGTTCTTTCTTTGTATCCATGTTAAAAAAAAAGAATATTTAAATTGAACGCTGAAACTTTTTACGTTTATTTTGCCCCGAGGATAGCGGCCATGAGAGCTTGCCGCACATAGACGCCGTTTTGTGCCTGGCGGAAATAGTAGGCGTAGGGGGTTTTGTCGACGTCGACTGTGATTTCGTTCACGCGCGGCAGCGGGTGCAGCACACGCATGTTGTCCTTGCAGCCTTTGAGCATCGAGGCGGTGAGGATGCAACTGTCTTTGACGCGCTCGTATTCAAGCGGGTCGGGGAAACGCTCGCGCTGCACGCGGGTCATGTAGATGATGTCGGCCATGGGTATGATGTCCTTGATGTCGGTGTACTGGTAGTATTTCAGACCTGCGTTTTTGACGCTCATCTTGACGGAGCTGGGCAGTTTCAGCTCCTGTGGCGAAACAAGGTGGAAAGTGGCGTTGAAGTTGCACATGGCCTGAACGAGAGAGTGTACGGTGCGTCCGTATTTGAGGTCGCCCACACAGGCGATGTTGAGGTTGTCGAGACGCCCCTGGGTCTTGCGGATGGAGTAGAGGTCGAGCATGCACTGGGTGGGGTGCTGGTTTGCGCCGTCGCCGGCGTTGATGACCGGCACGGTAGAGACTTCGCTGGCGTAGCGCGAGCTGCCCTCTTTGGGGTTGCGCATCACGATGAGGTCGGCATAGCTGCTCACCATGACAATGGTGTCGTGCAGTGACTCGCCTTTCTGCACACTCGTGCCGCCCGGGTCGCTGAAGCCTATGATGCGTGCGCCAAGCTGGTTGGCCGCGCTCTCGAAACTGAGCCGTGTGCGGGTCGAGGGCTCGAAAAAGAGCGTTGCCACCACTTTGTCGCTAAGGATTTTCTGTTTGGGGTTCTTTTCAAATTCCTCCGCAATGTCCAGCACCTCTATATACTCATTTTTCGAGAAATCGGTGATGGAAATCAGGTTGCGTCCTTTTAATGTGCTCATATATTTATGGATTAGTTATTTGCGGTTTTGCGGTTGATGTATCAACGATGCAAATATAACATTTTTTTGCTTTATGGCTATGCGAAACTTATTAACCGCAGGCGTTATGGTGACTATAATGATGCGAGACCGTCGATGGCGGGCTGGTAGCCTGGTGACACTTCGAGTGCGCTGTTGTAGCTGATCCGTGCGTTTGTCTTGTCGCCTTTCAGGGCGTAGGCCCAGCCGCGGTTGGCGAGAGCCTCGACAAAGCGGTTGTCGCATTCGAGTGCACGGTTGAAATACTCTATGGCGCGGTCGTAGTCGCCATAGTGGAAGAGCTCGATATAGCCAAGATTATGCCAGGCATCCTTGTGTTGCGGGTTGATTTCGGTTATGCGGTTGTAGAGCTGTTCGGCTTCGTCGATTTTATTTTTTTCCTGAAAATACATGGCCAGGCCGTACATGGCCTGCGTGTTGGCGGGATCGAGGTTGATGGCTGTGTTGAGGTATTCGACTGCCAATGGATTTCCGATGTTGGCATACATGAAACCGAGTTCCTCGTAGGCTGGCTCGTAGTCGGGATATAGGTCGATGACCCGACGGAAATAATAGGCGGCCTTGGCCGTGTCGAGGGTTTCCTTATAGACAAAGCCTTTCATGAAAAGTGCTGTCTGGTTGTCGGGGTCGTTGGCGGTGACCTTGCTGAGGTGCTCCATGGCGCGGTCGTAGTCCTTGCTGTAGAAGGCAATTTCGCCAAGTTTCATCGGAGCCTCCTTGTCTTTGGGGTCGAGTTCGGCCACGCGTTCGAAAGCCTTGTAGCTGTGCTCCATGTCGCCGGTGCGGAAATAGGTGTCGCCGAGGCGTTTCTGGTAGTCGGGGTTGTCAGGGTCGAGGCGAGTGGCCTGCGTCAGGTCGGCAAT
>CAJONE010000092.1 GCA_905235855.1 uncultured Bacteroidales bacterium | reverse complement strand
GATGGCCATCGGGGACAACCACCTCATCCATGCCGTGCGCCGCAATCAGGATCTCAATATCACTATCTTCAACAACGAAATCTACGGCCTCACCAAGGGTCAGTACAGCCCCACCACCAAGTTCGGACAGGTGACCAAGACTTCGCCTTTTGGCACCATCGACTACCCGTTCAATCCGGGCGAGTTGGTCATGGGTGCACAGGGCACCTTTTTCGCCCGCGCGCTCGACTGTGTGCCGGCTCTCACCACCGACATCATGACCCGTGCTGCACAGCACGACGGTACCTCGGTTGTCGAAGTGTTGCAGAACTGTATGATATTCAACGATAAGACCCATGCGGCCATCACCGATCGCGCCGTGCGCGACGACCGCACCATAGTTCTCGAACACGGCAAACCCATGCTTTTCGGCAAAAACAAGGAGAAAGGTTTGCGCTTCAATGGGCGCCAGCTCGAAGTGGTCACTCTGGGCGAAAACGGCATAACCATCGACGACATCATGGTGCACGACGAAACCACCGAGGACACCGGCATCCACATGATGCTTGCTCACATGTGTGGCGAACTGCCAGTGGCTCTCGGCGTTATCCGCAACGTCAAGAAGACTTCCTACACACAACTCTACGAAAACCAGATGGACGAGCAGAAACAGAACGGCAAATACAAATGCGTCGACGACCTGCTCAACAGCGGCGACACCTGGGAGGTGTAGCCCTTGTCTGTCTGCAACCATCAGAACCACGAAAGCACACCTCGCCACGAGGTGTGCTTTTTGGGAAAATACTGAAAATGTCAGAGTAATCAGAATAATCAGAGTAATCAGTGTAATCGGAGTAACCGCTATGATGCTACCGTGAGCTGTAGCGGCGGATGTTAGAGCTGTCCGACGGCAAACGGCTGCATGTGGCCACCGTCTGACTAAATTTTTGTATATTTGCCGTTTGTATGGCGCGGACGGCAGTTGCTGCCGAAATGCGTATGTAGTTGAAAATTAGAAATTAATTTTATTTATACAATGAAAGTAAACCGCAGAAAAGAACTGTTCCCCGAGGTTGCAGACGCCCAGTGGAACGACTGGAAATGGCAAGTGAAGAACCGTATCGAGACCTACGAGCAGTTGAGCAAGTACTTCACGTTCACGCCCGACGAGGCTGAGGGCATCAAGAAGGCTTTGGCCAAATTCCGTATGGCCATAACGCCCTACTATCTGAGCCTCATCGACCCCAACGACCCTTACGACCCCATCCGCCTTCAGGCCATACCGGCTGGCGAGGAGTGCAACATTGCCCCTGCCGACCTGAACGACCCGCTGCACGAGGACGAGGACTCGCCGGCACCGGGTCTCACGCACCGCTATCCGGACCGCGTTCTTTTCCTCATCACCGACATGTGTTCGATGTATTGCCGCCACTGCACCCGTCGCCGCTTTGCCGGGCAGAAAGACGACGAAAGCCCGTCGGAGCGTATTGAGAAGTGCATAGCCTATATCGAGCGTACGCCGCAGGTGCGCGACGTGCTGCTTTCGGGCGGCGACTGCCTGATGGTGAGCGACGAGAAACTTGAGTATATCATCAAGCGCCTGCGTGCCATACCGCATGTTGAGATTGTGCGTCTCGGCAGCCGTACGCCGGTGGTTTGTCCGCAACGCATAACGCCCGAGCTGTGCAATATGCTGAAAAAATACCATCCTATCTGGATGAACACTCACTTCAACCACCCCAACGAGTTCACCCCCGAAGCCGAGCACGCACTGGCAATGCTGGCCGACGCGGGCATACCGCTGGGAAACCAGACAGTGCTGCTGCGCGGTGTGAATGACTGTGTGCACGTGATGAAAAAACTGATGCACGAGTTGGTGCGCAACCGTGTGCGTCCGTACTATATCTACCAATGCGACCTCTCAATGGGACTGGAGCACTTCCGCACGCCGGTGAGCAAAGGTATCGAGATAATCGAGAACCTGCGCGGCCACACGAGCGGATATGCGGTGCCGACCTTTGTGGTCGACGCCCCAGGCGGTGGCGGAAAGACACCAGTGATGCCGCAGTATGTTGTTTCGCAGAGCCCACACAAAGTGATACTGCGCAACTTCGAGGGTGTTATTACCACCTATACCGAGCCGCGCGACTATCACGAGGAATGCCATTGCGAAGCTTGCGAGCAGAAACGCCGTGTTGACGAGGGTGTAGCCTCGCTGCTCGAAACCGACCGTATGGCCCTCGAGCCGAGCCAGCTGATGCGCCACGAGCGTAACAAGAAGAAATAAATTTGGCGGACAGCGGAGGGCAGCGAGAGCCAACCACTACGCCGCAAACTGCTTTGAAACTAAGATTAGCCATAACAGCCTTGTTGCTTGCGATACTGCCCCTGCAGGCAGTATCGCAGGTGGCTGGAATGAACAACCTTTCGGTGCTCGATATGACAGCCTCGTCGCGTGCGGCAGGGTTGGGTATGGACTATCTGCCTGTGGCCGACGGCGACCTCGACATTGCAGTCGACAACCCGTCGCTCTTTAGTCCGTCGATGCACAACGCCATATCGTTTGGCTATGTGGGTATGTTTTCGCATGTGGGCATGGGTCAGGTGACGTATGCAAGGGATTTCGGTCGCCCGGGCGTGTTTGCCGCCACCATGAAATACCACAACTATGGAATCTTCGACGGCTACGACGAGTATGACAACCCAACAGGGCGTTTCTATGCCTGCGACGTGACAGCGATATTAAGCTGGGGTTTCAAGATCGACTCGAACTTTTCGTTTGGTGTAAGTGCAAAGCCGACATTCTCGCAATATGCCACCTATACGGCAGTGGCAATCGCATTCGATATGGCGGCATCGTATGTTCACCCCAACCGACGGTTTGTGGCCACAGTGATAGGACGCAACGTGGGTGCGCAGTTTTTCTTCGGACAGGCCAAGACCGACTGGACACCGTTCGAGATAAGCGCGGCGCTGTCGTACAAACTTAGTAAAGCCCCGTTTCGTTTCTTTTTCGCCATCACCGAGATGCAGCAGTGGAATCTGATGTATGAGGATATGTACAACCCGTCGTCGACCACCGACCCCTTCACGGGCGAGGTGACCAAACGCAGCGGAGCTGCAAAGTTTTTTGACAACGTGGGGCGGCACCTGCTGGCCGGCGTAGAGCTGAATATCGGCAAGGTGGTGTTTCTGCGTTTTGGCTACAACTTTCGCCAAATGCGTGAGATGCAGGCTTCGAGCGGATTCAACAGCAGCGGCTTTTCGTATGGCATAGGTTTGAAAATCAAAGGTTTTGAATTTTCGTATGCCCGCAACAACTACCACTTGCTGCAGGCTCCGAACTATTTTACGCTCACTACCAATTTGGAGCGTTTCATGAAAAAAAGGTAAAATTTCTGGCAGCTCTGCCTGCCGACAGGCAGGCCTCCCCCCAAAAATAATGACACTGAAAACTGTTATAAGCAACTCGTTCGATCCGTTTCTCAACCTGTCGGTAGAGGACTGGCTCTTTCAGCATTGCGAGGGTGGCAACTTGGTGTGCTATCTTTGGCGCAACGAGCGAACGGTGGTGATAGGTCGAAACCAGAACCCCTATGCCGAGTGCAATGTGAGCTTGCTCGAAAAGGAGGGAGGATTCCTTATGCGGCGCGCCACCGGCGGCGGAGCCGTATACCACGATGTGGAGAACCTGAACTTCACCTTTGTGTTGCCGGCATCGATGGCCGACACCCGCCGCAATTTCAAGATCATAGCCGCTGCACTCGCCACCTATGGCATAGAAGCAGAGGTGAGCGGACGCAACGACATGGTAGCCCAAGGGCGCAAGTTTTCGGGCAGCGCGTTTCACAAAAACGCGACAGCCGCGCTTCACCACGGCACTATAATGATAAAGACCGACATAGCGGCCTTGAAGCGTTATCTCACGCCCGACGTGTCGAAACTACAGAAACATGGCGTGAAGTCGGTCGAGAACCGAGTGGTAAACCTCGGCGAGTTGGCGGACATCAGTGTGGGTGACCTCATACCGCGTATAGTCGGGGCGTTTGAGTTGGAATACGGACAACGGTCAGAAAAAGTTGCTTTCGAAACCTTGTCGAGCCGTGACGAGGTGCGCACGCGGCGCGGCTTCTACGCAAGCGACGGGTGGCGTTTCGGTCGCTGGCGCGACTTCAAGGCCACCTGCAAGGGGACATTTGACTGGGGTTCGGTTGAGGTGTCGCTCACAACCGACGGAAAGTCGGTAGTCGACTGCCAGATAGCCAGCGACGCGCTCGACACCGAGGCTCTGGCAACGGCAAAGCGGCTGATAATCGAAAACCATGAGCCGACAGCCGACTGCCTGCCGCCCATTGTGAAAGACATATTGAAACTGATAAACGAACAGACATGAAAAAAACAATCCTGATTGTTGTCGCCCTGTTGGTGCTGCAGGTCACAGCGGTGGCGCAAAACCGCAAGGTCTATGATGAGCACCTTAACGCTATGGCACAAATCGACAATGCCCTGAAAAAAGCCGAAGCCGAGGGCAAGTATGTCCTCTGCCAGGTGGGGGGCAACTGGTGTCCGTGGTGCATCCGTTTTGCCGAATATGCCGACACCAACGCCGCCGTGAAGAAAATCATAAAAGAGAATTTCGTCTATATTCATATCAACTGGTCGAAAGGCAACAAGAACCCCGAGGCTATGCAGCGCCTGGGCAATCCAGCGCGGTTTGGTTTTCCGGTTTTCGTGATCCTCAACCGCGACGGACATCCGATACACATACAGAACAGCGCCTACTTAGAAGAGGGTAAAGGCTACAGCGAAAAAAAGGTGAGCGAATTTCTGCTCAACTGGACCGAACAGGCAGTGACAACCCTGAAATGAAAAAAAACACCGAAATTAACGAAACAACAAAAAAATAATTCCAAAGCAATGAAACAACTTATAGAGTGTGTCCCCAACATCAGCGAGGGACGCGACATGAACGTCATCAACCAGGTGACTGCAGAAATAGAGAAAATCGAGGGTGTGAAGCTGCTCGATGTGGATCCGGGTGCCACCACCAATCGCACCGTTATCACTTTTGTGGGCGAGCCGGAGCCTGTGTGCGAGGCCGCCTACCGTGTGGTGAAGCGGGCCGCCGAACTGATTGACATGCGCCAGCACCACGGTGCCCACCCGCGTCAGGGTGCCACCGACGTGTGTCCGCTCATACCCGTGGCGGGCATCACCATGGACGAGGTGGTGGAATAT
>CAJONE010000091.1 GCA_905235855.1 uncultured Bacteroidales bacterium | reverse complement strand
ATTAACTCGTCCTCCAACCCGCCGACGCTGGTCATCGACAGCTCGGACTATGTGGCTCACGACCGTTGCCACGGCAATGTTGTCTACAACTACACCTATACCGACTGCGGCGGCAACACGCTGGTGTGGCAGTTTACCCATGTGGTGCACCACACCACCGCCCCACATATTGTGGGCTCCGAACCAGCCACTGCTGCAAACGTGGCCTGCTTTGCCGACGCCACCGAGACCTTTGACGTGCCGGCGGTTGCCGATGTGTGCGGTCGCCCGATTGCGCGGCCCGATGCCGAGGTGACACGCGGCGGCACCAACTGCGACGGTTGGGTGAACTACAAATACACCTTCATCGACTGCGACAATGTGCCGTTCGAGTGGAACTTCCGCTACACGGTTCACGACACCGTGGCTCCGCATATCGACGCAGCCGCCCTGCTCAGTATGGCCGAGTCGCAGCCTGTGGCACACGGCAACTGCCAATACAGTATGCCCAACCTGCACACAGCCGTGCTCGACGCCACCAGCGATGTGGCCAGCCAGAATTGCGAAAGCACCGTTTTCTTTGTCGAGCAGACACCCGACTTCACCATACTTTTCCGCCAACCGCTGGCCGACTCGACCGTCACCGTGCGCCTCGTTGTGCGCGACACTTGCGACAACCGCGACACAGCTTATGTCGACATTGTCATACCCGGCTCGCAGATTTCGGTCGACGCGGTTAGTCTCGACGATAACGGACAGTTTGCCCAAAACGCTGCTATCTGTGCCGGACAGTCGATAAACCTGCAGGCTCAGTCCACCACTTCAAACGGTGAGCAGCAGTATGTGTGGACACCGACCGAGGGGCTCAGCGCCGTGGCTGGCAGCGAGGCTGTGGCCGCTCCATCGCAGACGGTTACCTATACCGTAACTTTCACCGACGCCAACGGCTGCACCGCCTCCGACAACATAGAGGTGACCGTGCACCAGCTCACCTCCACAGCCTTTACCGAGGTGGCCTGCGACATCTTTGTGTGGGACAACCATGGCGAAACATTCACCTATTCTCAGGGCGACACCTATATACATGAATATCTGACTGCCGACGGCTGCACCAGCTACGACACCCTTTATTTGACGGTGAACCACAACAGTTCGACCAACTATGTTGTTGACGATGTGTGCGACCGCTACGAGTGGAACGGTGTGACCTACGTCAACGACGGGGTCTACACTTCGCCGATCTACTACACTTCCGAAGGGTGCCCAAGCATGGACACACTCACACTCACGCTGTTGCACAACACCAGCGCGGCCTACACCGAGGCGGCCTGCGACACCTACACTTGGCTGCGTGGCAACCAGACCTTTGCCGAGAGCGGCACCTACTACTACAGCTATAACAACGACGCGGGATGCCCCAGTGTCGACACACTCTACCTGACCGTCCACCACTCGTCGGTAACCAATCTCACGGCCACAGCCTGCGACCACTATGAGTGGTACGGACAGCAATTCGGACAGTCGGCCCAGGCCGAACACACCCTTGCCGACCGCTATGGTTGCGACAGCCTGCTGCGTTTGGATGTCACTATCTATTACAGCGACAATTACAGCTACGGCGACACGATTTGTGCCGGTGAGCGGTACCATTTCTTCGACCAGACGCTGACCGAGAGCGGCACTTACGAGAATGTCATCCGCACGGTGCACGGCTGCGACAGCACCATCTCGCTCTATCTGCTTGTGGTGCCGCGTCCGGCAGTGAGGATTGGCTACGACTACGACTGCGATGCCGCTACCTACACGCTTACGGCTGCCACGACGGCCACCGCTTTCCAGTGGCATTCGGTGCCCAATGTCGAGGGGCTCTCGGCGCAGGCCACTGAACGCACGATAACCGTAAGCCCGAGCCACCACACGCTCTTTGCAGTTCTGGCGGGCTACGACGGCCTGATGCAGTGTGCCGTGAGCGACACCATCTCGCTCAATCCCGTCTCGGTTGTGGATGCGCAGATCGAGGTTACGCCTACGGCTCTCTACCGTGAGCTGCTCGACTGGAGCGCCGTCAACGGCACACAAACCGAGACCTGGCACCAGTGGTATGTCGACGGTATCTACTATGGCGACGAGAACCAGATTTCGGGCACCGCATCCGACAAGGTCGACTCGGTGGTGCTGGTGCTCATTGCCGGCAGCGACCAGTGCACCGACACCGCACGTGTGGTGCTGCCCATGCTGCGCGAAGGGCTCTTCGTGCCCAACGTGTTCACACCCGATTTGAAAATCAACCGCAAGTTCGGCGCCGTCGGAACGGGCATCATCCGTTTCGAGATGGACATCTACAACCGTAGCGGTGTGCATGTGTTCCACAGCGACAATATCCACGACTGGTGGGACGGTTCGCACAACGGCATACCGTGCACCAACGGTGCCTACGTTTACCATATCGTCTATTCAACCGAGGTATTCCCCGACGTGAAACGCGAGGTGGCCGGACAGGTGATGCTTTTGAGATAACACACATTTGTTAAACGAAAAAATTGAACAGTAATGCAAGCAATAATTTTGGCCGCTGGAATGGGGGAGAGGCTGGGCGAATACACCCGCGACAACACCAAGTGCATGCTCGAAGTGAACGGAGTGAAACTCATTGACCGCGCATTGTCCACACTCAAGGAGGTCGGGGTTTCGCGCGTGGTGCTGGTCGTCGGCTACAAGGCCCAGAACGTCAAGAAACATGTCGGAAAAAAATATCAGGGCATCCCCGTCGAGTATGTCGAAAACCCGGTTTACGACAAAACCAACAACATCTACTCGCTCTACCTGGCCAAAGACTATATGCTGGCCGACGACACCCTGCTGCTCGAAAGCGACATCATTTTCGAGACATCGGTGGTGAGGAAGATAGTCGAGGAGCCATGCCCCAATGTGGCCCTTGTCGACAAATACGAGAGTTGGATGGACGGCACCGTGGTGACACTCGACGAGAACCACCACATAACACGTCTTATCGACAAAAGCCAGTTCGATTTCGCCAACCTCCACAACTACTACAAGACGGTCAATATCTACAAGTTCAGCCGCGATTTCTCGTCCAAGTACTATGTGCCTTTCCTGGTGGCCTACAGTTCGGCCTTGGGCTATAACGAGTACTACGAGCAGGTGCTGCGCATTATCCTGCACCTGCGCAACCTGCCGCTCAAGGCACTCGCTTTGTCGGGCGACCGTTGGTATGAAATCGACGACGTGCAGGATCTCGACATTGCCTCCGGCATGTTCGCCCCCAACGAGGACGAACGCTACAAGGCTCTCATGTCGCGCTATGGCGGCTATTGGCGCTATCCGCAGATGGTCGATTTCTGCTATCTCGTCAACCCCTTCTTCCCGCCGCGGCGCATGGTCGACGAGATAAATGCGAGTTTCGAGACTCTTATGCGCGAATACCCGTCGGGTATGCGTGTCAACTCGCTGCTCGCGGCACGCAACTTCGGTGTGCGGCAGGATTATATCCTTCTGGGCAACGGGGCGGCCGAGCTTATCAAATGCCTCATGGAACAGTGGACTGGATGCCTCGGCAACGTGCAGCCCACCTTCGAGGAATACCCCAACCGCCTCGACAGCGACAGTGTGGTGCAGTATGTGCCCTCCAATGTGGGTTTCCGCTACTCCGCCGACGAACTCATGGCCTTCTTCGACGACAAACCCATCGACACGCTCCTGCTCATCAACCCCGACAACCCGTCGGGCAACTATATCCCATTTGCCGACCTGTTGCGGCTGGTAGAGTGGACCAAGCGCAAGTCGATACGCTTTGTAGTCGACGAGTCGTTTGTCGATTTTGCCGCCACCGACGGCCCCTTCTCCCTGTTCGACAACACTATCCTCGCCGACAATCCGCATCTCGTTGTCGTCAAGAGCATCAGCAAGAGCTACGGTGTACCCGGCCTGCGTCTCGGTGTGCTTGCATCGGGCGACAGCGAACTGATAGCGTGCATGAAAAAGCAGGTCGCTATATGGAACATCAACTCCTATGGCGAGTTCTTTATGCAGATCTACAGCAAGTACCGCAAGGACTACCGTTTGGCCTGCGAGCTCTTCAAGGCCGAGCGCGACCTGTTTCTTGCCGAGCTGCGTCAGATTGCCTTTCTGGAGGTTTTTCCGAGTCAGGCCAACTATTTCCTCTGCCGAGTCAGGGATGGGTTTACCTCGCATGGTCTCGCGCTCGAATTGCTCAAACGCGACATCCTCATCAAAGACTGCGGCACCAAGAAAGCTTTCAACGGTGGCAACTATATCCGTATTGCCATACGCGACCGCAACGACAACCACTGCCTCTGCGAGGCGCTGAAAAGCCTGCAGGCCTAAGCCCGATGACCGTTAGGCGGGGACTAATGCTTATAAGAAATGCAAACTTATTGAGAATAGACAAAAGGTTTGCAAAGTAATGGAAGAGGGAGAAATACTCTCTACTTGCGCAGGCAGGAAAAAGTTCGTATATTTGCACTGAAAAGTAGTGGTGAGCTTTTTTGGGGGGATTAATCTTGTTTTTTCGTTTTATTAATCCAATTATGACAATATCTGAATTTTGTAAAAAAATACGCAACAATAGGTATCTGTTCTATACCATTGTTTCTTTCCTGTTTGGTTTTATATCATTTGCTATTCGAAAGTTTGATGTTGCTATCCATAATGGTGATGTATTTGAAGACATAGCATATCTTTTCGCTTTTTTATGGGGCGGCTTCATTTTGTCTTTTGTTCTATACCGTAATTATGAACGAAAGAAAAACGACGAAAACGACTTACAGAAATCAGGGTTACATAGATTGACATTCTATATGATTGTTGATATTATTATTTGTGGATTGGTCACATTAGTGGCTATTTTGTTGAAAATTCCACATCTTGCAATGGCGATATTCATTGCAGCATGGCTTGGCTTTCCGATATCTTTTTTTATATACGAAAAGACTCGTTTAAAAATGTAAATCCTTTTACTGTTTGACCGCGTTTGTTTTTACAGCCCTATATTCTGCATTAAACGGAATTACATTGAGGTTCTATCTTCGGGAATATCCCGTTGTTATTGCCATACGCGACCGCAACGACAACCACTGCCTCTGCGAGGCGCTGAAAAGCCTGCAGGCCTAAGCCCGATGACCGCACGGTCCTAATTTCAAGTTAGAAGTGCAACACAAGGTAAAAAGAAAATGCCGAAACTAATCGGCACAATCCGGGAAAAATGATTACCTTTGCGTTGAAA
>CAJONE010000090.1:5468-8088 GCA_905235855.1 uncultured Bacteroidales bacterium | reverse complement strand
GATAGGCACAGTGTCGCACATGGCCGAGAAACAGGGGTTTGACGAGGTGGTGATGGTTACACCCGACAAGGATTTTGCGCAACTTGTTACACCGACGGTCCACCTTTACCGTTTCGGCAAGATGGGCACCCCCGATAAACTGTTCCGTCCGTCCGACGTGTGCGAGAAATGGAGCGTCAGCGACTGCCGCCAGATAATAGACCTGCTCGGCATGTGGGGCGACAGCTCCGACAACATACCGGGCATACCCGGAGTGGGGGAGAAGACTGCAAAAAAACTGATAGCCCAATTCGGCTCGATCGAGGCCATGGTGGAGCATGTCGACGAGATAAAGAACGAGAAACTCCGCGAGAACGTGAGGCTGCATTCTGCTGACGCACTGTTCTCGAAAAAACTGGCAACCATTGCGTTGGACGCGCCAATCGATTTCAGCGAGGAGCAGTTGAGCCTGAAGCGACCCAACTATGAAAAGCTGCGCGAACTGTTCGACCACCTCGAATTCCGCAACCTCTCGAAACGGATATACACCGACTTGAGCATCCACGACCCCGAGGCGGCGATGAAATGGCAGAGCGCAGGCACACCGGTGCAGGCGCCGCCGTCGCAAACACCGTCGCTGTTCGACCAAGTGGGCATGCCGTCGGGCACAATCGAGGCTCCGACAGCCGACCGCGTCACACTCGACGTGATGCCCAGCGCCGGAGACATAGCCGTGTTCATTTCTGGCTCGCAAATCGCCCTGGCTACCAATGCCGACATGGTATACAGCCGCAAAATCGGCAACATCGACCTCAAGAGTCTTCGCCTGCTGCTCGGCAATCCCGACACGGTGAAGATATGCTACGACATCAAGAACCTGAAATACACGCTCGAAGAACTCGACATTGAAATATGCGGCACGGTGTTCGACGTGCAATTGGCTCACTATTTGGCCGATGCCGAGGCGCGCCACACGTTCGACTATATATGCAGTGCCGAAACGGGTTTTGTGCCGTCCGATGCCGAAGGGTCGGCTGCGGCTCTCTGGCTGCTTTACCCAAAACTGTCGGGCACACTGCACGATGCCGGCCTCGAACGACTCTACAACGATGTCGAGCTGCCGCTGGTCGATGTGCTTATGGCCATGGAACGCGAAGGGGTGAAAATCAATGTAGAATCCTTGCGTGAATACTCCTCGCGCCTCACCGCCGAGCGCAACGCCGTCGAAAAGCAGATCTACGAGGCAGCCGGCCACCCGTTTAACATCAACTCGCCGAAACAGCTTGGCGAAGTGCTCTACGACGAACTGAAAATCACCGACAAACCGCCGCTCACCTCAACCAAGCAATATTCCACTTCGGAGGACGTGCTGCTGAAGCTGAAGTCGAAGAGCCCCATTGTGGAGCAGATATTGGAATACCGCTCAATAGGCAAGCTGGTGGGCACCTATCTCGACGCCTTCCCGAAACTGATAAACCCTGCCACAGGACGGCTGCACACTATTTACAACCAGACCGTTACAGCCACCGGCAGACTAAGTTCGTCGAACCCCAACCTGCAAAACATTCCCATCCGCACCGAACGCGGAAAAGAGATACGCCGCGCTTTCGTGGCCCGCGACGAGGAGCATATCATAATGGCAGCCGACTACTCGCAGATTGAACTGCGCATAATAGCGTCGCTGGCCAAGGACCGCCACATGCTGGAGGCCTTTAACAGCCACCACGACATCCACGCAGCCACGGCAGCCAAGATCTACAAACTGCCAATCGGAGAGGTGACCAAAGACCAGCGGCGCAACGCCAAGTCGGTGAATTTCGGCATAGTATACGGAATCAGTGCATTCGGACTTTCGGAGCAGCTGGGCATACCGCGAGCCGAGGCAGCGGCACTGATAGCCGAATATTTTATCCAGTATCCCGACATCAAGGCGTTTATCGAACGGTCGGTGGCTTTTGCCCACGAGTATGGCTACGCGCAGACTCTTCTTGGCCGGCGCCGCTATCTCTACGACATCAACTCGCGCAACCAGAGCCTGCGCAGCTTTGCCGAACGCAACGCCGTGAACATGCCCATACAGGGCACGTCGGCCGATATGATAAAGATAGCCATGATACGCATTTTCAACCGTATGCGTGGTATGCACTCGCGTATGACACTGCAGGTGCACGACGAGCTGGTGTTCGACGTATACCGCCCTGAGCTGGACGAGTTGAAAGCCCTGGTGGTAGAGGAAATGAAGAACGCCCTGCCGCTCGAAGGCGTTGAGACAGAGGTGGGTGTGGACGTGGGCGACAACTGGCTCGACGCACATTAGAGGAAACTTGCCTTATGAAACACATAGCAGTAGCGGCAGCGATAATACACAATTCGGAAGGGCGCATATTCGCCACACAACGCGGATATGGCGAATGGAAGGGCTATTGGGAGTTTCCGGGCGGAAAGATTGAAGCCGGCGAGACCCCCGAAGAGGCACTGCGGCGCGAGATACGCGAAGAGCTGGCCACGCACATCGCCGTGGAGCGACTTGTGGAGACAGTGGAGTGGGACTATCCGCAGTTCCACCTCACCATGCACTGCTACCTCTGCCACGTGGAGAGCGGGGCGCTGGAGTTGAAAGAGCACGAGGCCTCGCGCTGGC
>CAJONE010000090.1:0-5440 GCA_905235855.1 uncultured Bacteroidales bacterium | reverse complement strand
ATGGAATCCATACAGTGGCTCCCCGCCGACCGCGAAGTGGCTGGGGTGATGAAAATGTGTGAACAAAAGGCATAAAGCCAACAACAATTAGGAGAATGTAAAATAAAATGATACAAAAACAATGGCAAAGGCAAAACCTTTTATAAAATGGGCTGGTGGCAAATCGCAACTCATAGAACAATTGGATGCGAAGCTACCCGATGGTTTCGGTGACCTGCAAAATGTCACGTACATCGAGCCGTTCGTTGGAGGCGGCGCAATGCTATTCTATATGTTGCAACGGTATCCCAATATCAAACGTGCGGTAATAAACGACATAAATGCAGACTTGATAACATGTTATAGAACAATAAGAGATACCCCGGAAGAACTGATAGCCTCTCTACAGGATATTCAGAACGTATATTATTCTCTTAAAACAGAAGATGAACGCAGAGATTTCTATCTCAAAGTCCGTGACCGGTACAACAACAAAAACCTTAATCCTGTAGAAAATAGCACAAAGTTCATTTTTCTTAATCGCACCTGTTTCAACGGCCTTTATCGGGTGAACAAGAAAGGACTGTTTAATGTTCCGTTTGGCAAGTACACCAATCCCCAGATTTGTGACCCAATAACCATACAGATGGACAGCGAACTGCTTCAGCGCGTGGAGATCTTGATAGGAGACTATGAGGTAACGCTCAACCATATTGGAGATGTGAACAATTTCTTTTATCTCGATCCGCCTTACCGTCCACTGAATGCCACTTCTAGTTTCAACTCATACTCAAAAGAGAAGTTCAACGATGATGAACAAATCCGGCTACGTGATTTTTGTAATAAATTAAATAAGAAACATGGAATAAACTGGATGCTTAGCAACGCTGATTGCTCGACAAAGAATTCAGAAGACACTTTTTTTGAGGATTTATATATTGATTTCTATATTAATAGAGTAATTGCATCACGAACTATAAACTCCAATCCCAACAAGCGTGGCAAACTGACAGAATTGCTAATATGTAATTATACAAAATCCAATCAGACAAAACTTTCAGCCGAGGAATTAATCACTCTTCCAAAGAACAAAGAAGATTTTATGTTTGAATTTGGAGAGAATAATGTTTTCGATATCTTTGAAACAGAGAAATATAAAAAGGACATAGCAAAAACAAAGAACTATAAAAATGGAGTTTATTATCATGCCGATGGAGGTTTAGGTGATAGTGGTGTTGGTAGGGGGTTATATTTGGGACAGGATCTATTAGCACTATTTAATTTCTATAACGGTGAGGGCGAGTTTGGCAACTGTGTTATTGAATACAGCGGAACGCCACACTTTATTGACCTTGTTAAAACTGAAGATTATAAAGCATTTGAGAAAGAGGCTATAGAACGCTATGGGAAACAAATTGCTCATGAACATCTACGATTGCTAACATTGGCAAAGGGCTTTGATGGTATTCGGTATTTTGATCTCTATACAACTGGCGAGGAATTTGTATTGTACAACACAAACAAGGTACATCGGGTACGAGAAATTAGTAATCTGCATATTATGTCAAAATAAACATAAAGTACAATTGAGAATCAGGACTTTATAAATCAATAGATTGGAATAATATGAAAAAAGATTTTGAACTGTTCATGAATCAGTTGGCCGAAACGAATGCTACACTTGATTTCTACACTGATTTTTCGAAGATTAAAGAGAATGTCAAAAGCATTGAGATAAAACTAAACACTCTCAATTATCTCATAGGTAAGAAAGATTTGGATGCTGCTGTCAAAGAATTGTGGGATAATGACAAGCGCGTTTTCAACATCCTTGATATTCTCATTGCCACACGCAAGGAGCAGAACAAAAAATATTTGGATGACACTGGTAAGCCCCATTTGATTCATGAGCTTCTTGGCTCCTATGAGGGAGTGATAAAGTTTCTTAAAGGAACTGGAATATCAGAGGTCTTACAGAACAAAGAAATTAAAAATCTTGTGGATTACGTGTTTGGCGTAGAAGCTGGACTTGACACACACGCCCGAAAGAATAGAAGCGGTGATATTACAGAGTTGTTACTTCATCGCATCTTGACAACAAATGGCATCGAACACAGAATGGAGGTTTACTCACATGAGTTTCCTGAATTACAAAGGGCGTTAGGTGCTGATGAAAAGCGCTTTGACTTTATGATTCAAACAAAGCGTTGTTCCTATCTGATTGAAGTAAACTTCTATAATGGAGGTGGTTCCAAGCCGAATGAAGTTGCCCGTGCATATCGTGAACTATCACCAATTATCAATAAAGTGATAGGCTTCGAGTTTGTCTGGGTAACTGATGGTCAAGGCTGGAATTCAGCTAAGAGCAAACTTGAAGAGGCGTATAAAGAGATAGACAGAATGTACAACTTCGAGTCGCTGGGTGATTTCTTGAAAGAAGTGAAGAGTGAACTGTAATGGCACTGATACGGGCATATTACAAATCCCCCGACCACGACTTCAACCTGATTCATGGAGATTCGTTTGAACTGTTACCACAGTTCAATTTCAAGTTCGACATGATATTTGCCGACCCGCCTTACTTTCTGTCGAGTGGTGGAATCTCTGTTCAAAACGGTAAAATTGTTTGTGTCGACAAAGGCGATTGGGACAAAAGCATGTCGCAGGGGGAAGTCAATGCGTTCAATCTAAAATGGCTCTCGCTTTGTCGTGAGAAACTGAAGGACAACGGTACAATATGGATCAGCGGGACCTACCACAATATCTTTTCCGTAGCCAACTGTCTGACACAGTTGGGATACAAAATTCTGAATGTTATCACGTGGGCAAAGACGAATCCGCCACCCAATATTTCATGCCGCTACTTTACATACTCTACGGAGTTCATCATTTGGGCACGCAAGTATGAGAAAGTGCCTCACTATTACGACTACGAATTGATGAAGCATATCAATGGCGACACGCAGATGACTGATGTATGGCGACTGCCAGCCATCGCCCCTTGGGAAAAGAGTTGCACCAAACATCCTACACAGAAACCATTGGGATTGTTAAGCCGTATCATTCTGGCATCTACAGAGCCTGGTGCGTGGATCCTTGACCCATTTGCCGGTAGTAGCACAACTGGTATTGCCGCAAATCTGCTTGAACGTCGTTTTCTCGGCATTGAAAAAGAAGAAAAATTTGCTGCCATCAGCAAAGCTCGTCGTGAAGAGATAGAAAACATAAAAATATTCGAGACCTATCGACGGAAAATCCCTGATATTGTGAAAGCCGAGGACACTCAAACAGACATGTTCAAGTGCCGCGAACCAGAGCCTGCGATGTCTCTGCCTTTTTTAGATGACTGTTAAACGACAACCTACCGTTATCCAATCACTCACTCATTCGCGCATTTTTCTTACTTTTGCACATCAATAAAACACCATACACTATGAAACACAGATTTATTCTTGCGGCATCGCTGGCGGCTTTGTTGGCGGTGTCGTGCAACAACAAACAGAAGGACTATCCCACCTATGAACTCATAGGCAAGCAGGATGTCAAGGTTGAGGACGGACGGTTCACGCCCGATGTGATGTGGCAGCTCGGCAAGATGGGCGAGACCGCCGTGTCGCCCGACGGCAGCACGCTGGCCTACACCGTTACCTACTACAGCATGGAGGAGAACCGCGGCAATGCGGAAATCTACCTAATCCCCACTGCGGGCGGCGAGGCCACACAGCTCACCAAGACACCGCAGAGCGAGTTTTCGCCAGTATGGCTCGACAACGGGACCCTGATGTTCTGCCGCGGCGAACAGATTTTGAGCATCAACACCGACACCAAGGCCGAGAGTGTCGTGGCCGAGCGCGAGGGCGGTTTCGAGGGGTTCAAGATTGCCCCCGACGGCAAGAGCCTCGTCTATATCAGCACGCTGCCCACCCAGCGTCCCGAAAAGCTGGACAAGCTTTATGCAGGTCTCGACAAAACCACGGGCCGCATAAACGAGGACCTGATGTACCGCCATTGGGACCAGTGGGTCGACGAATACCCCCACATATATTATGTAACCCTTGAAAACGGCAAGGCCGACGTGCAGAAGGCCGTCGACCTGCTCGAAGGCGAACCCTATGAATGCCCGATGCGCCCGTGGGGTGGGGTAGAGCAATACAACTACTCGCCCGACGGCACGAAGGTGGCCTACACCTGCCGCAAGAAAACAGGCTACGACTACGCCCACTCCACCAACAGCGACATCTTTATATATGACATCGCCACCCGCGAGACCAAGAACCTGAGCCAGGGCATCATGGGCTATGACCAGAACCCCGTGTTCTCGCACGACGGAAAATACGTGGCTTGGGAAAGCATGGAGCGCGACGGCTACGAGAGCGACAAACTGCGCCTTATGGTGTCCGACCTGGCCACCGGCGAGCGCACCGACCTGACCGAGGGCTTCGACTACGGTGTGAGCGGCATCTCGTGGACCGGCGACGACCGCGAGCTCGTGGCCGTGGTGATGTATCGCGGCATGCAGGAGCTTTTCGCCTTCAATATGGAGACGAAGGCCGTCCGCCAGCTGTCGCACGGCTACCACGACGTGAACGGCTTCACGATGAGCGGCGACAATATCTACGCCACTCAGGTGTCGATACAGTACCCCGCCGAAGTCTATGCCTACAACCTCGCCGACAGCCTTGCCGAAGGCACCAAGCTGACCAAGATAAACGACGACGTGCTGTCGCAAGTGCGCATGGGCGACGTGAAAGAACAGTGGATAAAAACCGCCGACGGCAAGGAGATGCTGACCTGGATAATCTACCCCTACGACTACGACAGCACCAAGACCTATCCTGCACTGCTATTCTGCGAGGGTGGCCCGCAAAACATGGTGAGCCAGTTCTGGAGCACCCGCTGGAACTTCGAGGTGATGAGCGGTGCCGGATACTTCGTGATAGCCCCCAACCGCCGCGGATGCCCCGGTTTCGGCATGGAGTGGCTTGAGCAGATCAGCGGCGACTACGGCGGAAAGTGCATGCAGGACTACATGACCGCCACCGACTGGGCGGCCGACAACATCAAACAGATTGACCGCGAGCGCATCGGTGCCTGCGGCGCCTCGTTCGGCGGCTACAGCATCTACTGGCTCGCCGGCCACAACTACGGTGTCAAAGGCTACGGCGAAGGCCGCCGCTTCAAGGCTCTGTTGGCCCACAACGGAATGTTCAATTTCGAGCAGCAGTATCTTGAGACCGAAGAAATGTGGTTCGACAACTGGGACCTCGGCGGCCCCTACTGGGATTGGAACAACCCGCAGATTAAGAAGTCCTACGCACAGTCGCCGCACCTGTTTGTTGACAAGTGGAACACGCCCATCTGCGTCATCCACTCGGAGTTCGACTTCCGCATTGTGGCCTCGGAAGGCATGGCGGCCTACAACGCTGCCCAGATGCGCCACATACCGAGTCGATATCTCTAC
>CAJONE010000089.1 GCA_905235855.1 uncultured Bacteroidales bacterium | reverse complement strand
GTCAGGGGTCGGTCGGGCCGGCCATTTTAGCGTTTCTCGATTCGGAAGACTACATTGACTGCCTTAAGCAGGCCATCGCGCTCGGCGGCGATGCCGACACGCAGGCCGCCATTGCCGGTCCCATGGCCTACGCCCTATACCGCGAAATGCCGACCGCCATTGTCGAAGAGGCCCTGACTATGCTGCCCGACTGGATGCAACAGGTCAACACACGCTTCGACAGGGCCGTGAACAGGTAGCACATAAAGAAAAGACATACAACCTATTGGCTGCAAGCTTTTTCGCGTCAGACGCACCAATCTGCAAATCCTCTCCGTTCAAGTGGTTGTACACGTTGTCGTGAATGATATCACTTACAAAGTTAAACATATTTCTTCAGCACACTGCAAAAAAAGTCGCAAAAATGTGCGTATCTTTGCAACGAAAATAACGTGCTCAACCCATGACACCGACACAGATTATCGACAAGAACCGCCACCTTTTATGTATGTTGACCCTCCGTGTAGCAGAGCAGATGAACTTGATTGCAAACGACAGACGAGGATATACCGAATTCGATAACTGAAATAGTTCAAAAAAATTATAAACATAATTTAAAAGACAAACCTATGAGTATCATCAAACCTTTCAAGGGCTTCCGCCCACCCGTCGACATAGTCGAGAAACTGGCATCGCGTCCCTACGACGTGCTCAACTCCGAAGAGGCTCGCGTCGAGTGCGAGGGCAACCCCTACAGCCTGCTTCACGTGACCAAGGCCGAAATCGACCTGCCCGCCGGCACCGACGAACACTCGCCCGAAGTCTACCTGCAGGTGGTCAAGAACTACAACAAGTTTAAGGACCTCGGCTGGTTAGTCAAGGACGACGAGGAGAAACTCTACGTCTATGCCCAGAGCATGAACCCCACCGACAAGGACGCCCGCTGGCAGTATGGCATCGTGGCATGCGCCTACAGCGAGGACTATGTGAACAAGGTTATCAAGAAACACGAGCTCACCCGCAAGGACAAGGAGGAGGACCGTATGAAACACGTGCGCATCACCAACGCCAACGTCGAGCCAGTGTTCTTCGCCTATCCCGCCGTGGCACGCATTGACGAGATCGTGGCCTCGGTCACGGCCCGCAAACCCATTTACGACTTCATCGCCAAAGAGGACGGCTTCGGCCACCGCTTCTGGGTCATCGACGACCGCAAGTTCATCGACGAGCTCGTTGAGCTGTTCGACAAGCAGGTACCCGCCATGTACATAGCCGACGGCCACCACCGCTCGGCAGCCGCCGCCCTCGTGGGACAGGAGAAGAAAGAGCAGAACCCCAACCACACCGGACGCGAAGAGTACAACTACTTCATGACCGTCATCTTCCCCGACAACCAACTCAACGTCATCGACTACAACCGCGTGGTCAAAGACCTCAACGGCCTCGGCAAGGAGCAGTTCCTGGCCGCCGTGGGCCAAAGCTACGAGCTCACCGACATGGGAACCGATATCTACAAGCCCGCAAAACTGCATGAGCACAGCATGTATCTCGACGGCCACTGGTACAAGATGACCGCCAAGCCCGGCACCTACAACGACAGCGACCCCATCGGAGTGCTCGACGTGACGATACTCTCCAATCTGGTGCTCGACAAGGTGCTCGGCATCAAGGATCTGCGCACCGACAAGCGCATCGACTTCGTGGGCGGCATCCGCGGCCTCGGCGAGCTGAAACGCCGCGTCGACAGCGGCGAGATGAAGGTGGCCTTCGCCCTCTATCCCGTCTCGATGAAGCAGATTATCGACATAGCCGACACCGGCAACATCATGCCGCCAAAGACCACCTGGTTCGAGCCAAAGCTCCGCTCCGGCCTCGTGATACACGAACTCTGCTAAACAACAATAAAAAACACAAAGGGTGTTGCTCATAGCGGCACCCTTTGCTTTTCCTTTTTTTAATCGGAAGGGCTATGAAAGAAAAAATTACGTCTATGACAAAACGAATCTGGCGGACGTATGTCTTTTTCTGAAGAATGTCATCACTTAATTTCTTGTTGCATTTCCGAAGTCCAAGAATTGGACGTTAAAGGGGGGATCTTTATGACGAATTACATTTCCTGAGCGAAGATCCGCAATCAGGAAAATAATACAAGTTAGACGCTGACGATTTCCTAAACGGAAAATTGCTATATGTTGCAAAAAAACTAAAGTAAAATATGTATATTGTTTACACAACATGAAGAAATAAAAACCAAAAGATATGAATAAAGCAAAACGCAACAAACTATTTGCTGACTATAAGCAGGATGCGCAAAACTGGATTACGATGGCTAACGGCGATTTCTATCCAGACATTTTGCCAGATGCCTGTGAACTCTATAAGCCCGTACTCGTTATGTTTGGCCAGTTCCTGAAGAGTTCGGAGTCTTCGGAAAGATTGTTGGAACAGATTACGGAACTGAAACAAGCATGGATGCGTGTACAACTGTGCCGAGTGTTTCGCAAATATGTATATCCCCAAACACCAGTTGAGATGTTGAAGAAAAAGTCGATGATTCCTACTGGTGTGCAAAGAGTATGGCAAATATTTCAGAACGATCGACCGGGTACAGGCAGCTTTTCAGAGCCGACCTCTCCCAGACGAGGCGCTATGTGCCTTGTTGTGGGAGTATAAGGACAGAGGCAAGAAGGGATATGACTTAACAGAACGCTTCTTCACAATGTTCGAGAACACTTTCCCCCATTTGAAAATAGACGGGCCTATTCGTGCCGGCTCTGATGTTCAACTGCAATCAGTATTCGATGATTATCCCAACCCCACGCGTCCAGTAGATTTTGTAATCAAGAATGATGCAGGCGATGTTCTTGCTATTGGACTTGCTCGCTATGATGGCGATAGAGGCGGAGCACAAGAAGATGACCGAACAGGCGGTTATTCCAACTGCGCAAAAGAAATTCTTGGATATACGAAGAAACATCATCTTTCAACTAAGGTTATCTTCGTCAACGATGGCCCTGGCCTTCTACTTGGTTCCATGTGGGATGACTATTCCAAACTGGAGAAGATAGACTCTGAGCATATTCTGGTCATGACGCTGAGAATGTTCAGAGAAAGACTGACCTCAGAGTGGTTGAACAGTAAATGATGAAGGATTATGGCAGTAGGAGTTTCAATAGGCAATAGGCAGGTGTTCCAGCAGAGTGTGTTGCCTCAGCAGAATATCAAGTTCAAGCACACGACATCCGGCAAGACAGACGGCATCAAGCGACTGTATCATGCAGACAATCTTGATGTGCTTACCCTTTTGGTGAACGACAAGAATGTAAGTGGCAAGGTGACACTCATCTACATAGACCCGCCATATAATACCGGAGGGGCGTTTGAGACGCGTGATTTCAAACTTGCGTATGATGACCGTTTCGGTATTCAGGAATATCTTTCGTTCATGCGCAAACGAATGGAACTGATGCACACGTTGCTTTCAGACGAGGGCTCTATCTACGTGCATCTGGATAGCAACATGGTGTTCCACGTAAAGGTGATGATGGATGAAATATTCGGGATGCAGAATTTCAAGGGAATGATTACCCGAAAAAAGTGCAAGTCGAAAAATTTCACCCGAAAGACATATGGCAACATTTCCGACTACATTCTGTTTTACTCAAAAACTGAGAATCCTGTATGGAACCGTCCTTACGAGGAATGGAGCGACGAGAAAATACAAAAAGAATACCCCTATATAGAAGAGGGAACGGGGCGGCGTTATAAGAAAGTACCCGTCCATGCCCCTGGTACTCGTAATGGCGCTACAGGCTCTGAATGGCGTGGTATGATGCCACCGGAGGGAAAACATTGGCAATTCACCCCTGACAAACTTGAAGAGATGGACAGGAATGGTGAAATCTATTGGTCGGCAAATGGAAATCCTCGCCGGATGGTCTATCTGGAGCGGAGCAGTGGAATCCCTGTGCAGGACATCTGGCTTGACTATCTCGATGTGAACAATCAGAATACTCTTATTACAGGCTATCCTACCGAGAAGAACATTGATATGCTGAAACGCATCATCGAAACATCGTCACGGCCTGGTGACGTGGTGCTCGACTGCTTTGCTGGTTCGGGAACTACGCTTGTGGCAGCAGAAGAACTTGGACGTAACTGGATTGGGGTGGATATTGGTGACGAGGCTATTGCAACGATTGTCAACCGACTGCGTTTTGGATCTAAACCAATGGGCGACTACGTGAAAAAAAAGAAAACCGATGATACTATGCTACTGTTTGATGATGATAATTTTTCAGACAGTCTTGAGAAAAGTGAAACAGCAATGAATAACATTACTTATGACTTATTTGAAGAAATATGAACTACTTAATAATCTGCTGGCCAGAGTGTCGGATATTATCGGATAACAGCTATGCTTGGCAAGAGCCTTACTCTTTGATAAATGATGAGAGTGGACTGCGACGTTTGGGATCATGAGCCTTCTAATACGATTGGTATAGGCTATTCGTAAAGTGACATGGCATTAGCATATGTCTTGTTGCATACCAACGGTGATAATTCTCAACTGTTCAAACTAAAAACACGTGGTCTTTTTCAGATATGGACACGCGATACTTTGCAACAGTATTGTTTTTCACCAATAAGTTCTGCGTATTAAGGGTACTCTCCACGTCAAAACAAAAGCAGTTCAGGCGTCACTAACGAATTATGGTCGAAGAGCATCATAATAAACCAGTAGGCAATTGTAATTTAATGTCAACAGATAGCTTTTGTTTGCCCAAACTGCGCGAACGGATTTCAAGCCGGTTGGGATTGTGCGACGTGCGGGAACTGGCACGGCAGGTGTCTGTGAGCGAAGTGGCTTTCGGCGAACTCTTTCGGATGCTGTCCGACAGCGACAAGCGCACGTCGGACAATGCAGCATGGATTTTGACCCACCTGCCCCCAAGCGCCTGGCCATGGCTGGAAAATCACCGCGACTCTCTGATTGACGAAACCATGCGCACTGCGAGCGTCACAAAAAGACGCTTGACGATGGTTTTACTCGAGCGGCAAGCGGTTGGCAAAGAAAACGTTCGCACAGATTTCCTCGACTTCTGCTTTGGGCGGCTGCTCGACCCAGCGGAGAGCTACGGCGTGCGTTCGCTCGCCGCCAAACTCGCCTTCAAACAATGCGCACACTACGGCGAACTGCAAACCGAACTGCGCCACACGCTCGAACTGCTGGACCGCGAGACACTCAAACCCGGTTTGCTCCACACACAAAAACAACTGCTCAAAAAACTGAAGTGCAACCCCAAAAATTCAGTTTTTTAGTTTTCAATGTTGTCATCATACTTTTTCAACAATTTGATTGTCAGCCACCATCGTTCCCGGACAAGAGAGAGCTGGGGACATTGGTGCGATTTTTGGAGATTGTAGTTGGTAGCCTTCTGCCCTAATTTCAAGTTAGAAGTGCAACACAAGGTAAAAAGAAAATGCCGAAACTAATCGGCACAATCCGGGAAAAATGATTACCTTTGCGTTGAAATG
>CAJONE010000088.1 GCA_905235855.1 uncultured Bacteroidales bacterium | reverse complement strand
CATTTCAACGCAAAGGTAATCATTTTTCCCGGATTGTGCCGATTAGTTTCGGCATTTTCTTTTTACCTTGTGTTGCACTTCTAACTTGAAATTAGGTACATCCGAGCAACGACCAGCTTCGATTGCCTATGTTTTTGCAAACGGAGATGTTTTGCAAACGGAGACGCAACACAACGGATAAGGGTACAGAGCACAAAAGACAGAAATCCCAAATTCGGTTTTGGCTGCAAACAATAATGTTATCAACTTGAAACAATACCACCGACAGCGCCCCTTTTCATAAACAAGAGAAGGCGAGAGGATATCACCGTCAGCACATGCAATCAATTTCATTCGCAAGCCAATGTCTTATATACGTTGAGCCTCGTCAAGTATCACTGTCCTGTTGTTTCCGAACTACGTCAATGGCCTGTCAGTCGAGGTATTGCTGAAGAGATTTTGCACCTGCATCTTGTCTCTGTTAAGCCACAATACGCCCTCTTTGTTGCGGAATATTTTGTTTCAACAATGTGGTCTTGCCTACCTGACGATTACGCGCAAGGATAATAACTTTACCTTTAGACAACTCGTCATCAATGCATTTATTAAAAAAATCTACCATAACCGAATTATTTTTCACTGCAAAAAATACTATTTTGGGGAAATTCACTCCAAAAATTTATAACATTTTCGGAATTGATTCCAAAATTACCGACAAAATTCATTAACCCGTTGGCGGATTTAATTGTTAAGAATTGTGTTCATAAATAAGCGATGAAAAAGTTGTGTATGTTTCAGATTTTCATCAATTTTGTGGTTGAAACAAATACAATGACCGCCGCAAGATAACCGCAAGCCTCTGCGAGGAGATTCGCAAGCGTATCGTGTTGTCGATGGACGGCGGGGAGGATTACTTCTGCATAGACGGCAAGCCAGTGGAGGTGTGTAGGGTCGCCCGCGGAAAATGGTGCAAGATGGGCAAGTATACCCCTGACATCGCACCGAATTTCGGTTTCTGTGCATCTCAGGGTGTCTATTACGGCTATAAACTACATGCATTGAGCGGTTTAAGCGGAGTAATACATTCTTACGACCTGACAAAGGCCGACGTCCACGACATCAATTATCTACAAGACATTAAGCCGCTTTACCACGACTGCAGCATCTTTGGTGGCAAGGGATACATAAGCGCGTCTGTTCAACTCGACCTTTTTGAGACTGCCAACATAAGGCTTGAATGCCCGTACCGTCTCAATCAAAAGACATGGAAACCGACATTCATACCGTTTGCCAAGGCGAGGAAGCGCGTCGAGACAGTGTTCTCGCAACTATGTGACCAGTATATGGTAATCAGAAACTATGCAAGACAAACCGACGGCAAAGTGGGTGACGATGGGGACGAGTGTCCATATCAGCAGTGGCATATAGCCATTCTCGCACTTGCCGCCGAGACGCATCCAAAGTCTGACGGTGAGCCAGGCGCATAGCAGTATGGTGAGTGCCATATAGAGTTTCGTGACCCATAGATGGGTGCCAAACAGTCTATCTATCTATAAAAACTATAAAAAAGCCAGCATCCCCATAGCCAATGGTGGATGATGGTAGAGATCAGGATGATGTGTGGCCGTATAGATCGGATGCCAGAACAAGCCGACACCCTCGGCCATATTGGTCGCGACATTGCCGTAGATGAGGCCGTCCATAAACATACCCGTCGTGGTCAGCGAGCCACTGACAAGAGCCAGGAACACGGCAGCCATGACGAGATATAACGGCAAAGTCTTCACAGCTTATTTTATCTTCGCCCAGCTGTCCTTCAGCGTGCAGGTGCGGTTGAAGACAGGATGCTCCGGGGTGCTGTCGCGGTCGGTACAGAAGTAGCCCATTCTTTCAAATTGATAACGGACTATTCCATCTTTCCACTTTCCGATTTCCGCTTTCTGCTCAGCCAGGGCAGGCTCGCACTTGGCGGTGACCACCTTCAACGAATTGGGGTTGAGGTTTTCGAGGAAGGTATGGCCCTCTTCCACATCGTCTGGTGCCTCGACTGCGAACAGGCGGTCGAACAGACGCACCTCGGCGTCGAAGGCGTGCGGGGCGCTGACCCAGTGGATGGTGCCCTTAACCTTGCGGCCGTCGGGGGCGTCGCCGCCGCGCGTGGCGGGGTCGTAGGTGCAGTGGATGCAGGTTATGTTGCCCTCGGCATCCTTCTCGACGCTCTGCGCGGTAACGAAGTAGGCATAGCGCAGACGCACCTCCTGACCGATGGCCATACGGAAGTATTTCTTAGGAGCCACCTCCATGAAGTCCTCCCGCTCAATCCACAACTCGCGTCCGAAAGGCACCTGGCGCGTGCCGTCACCCTCGCATTCTGGGTTGTTGACAGCGGTAAGCATCTCCGTCTGCCCCTCGGGGTAGTTGTCGATGATGACTTTGACGGGGTCGAGCACAGCCATACGGCGCTGGACCACCTTGTTGAGGTGCTCGCGCAGCGAAAATTCGAGCAAAGAGTAGTCGATGATGTTGTCGCGTTTGGCCACCCCTATGCGGTCGCAGAAGGCGCGGATGCTTTCGGGAGTGTAGCCACGGCGACGGAAGCCGCAGATGGTCGGCATGCGGGGGTCGTCCCAACCGCTGACATAGTTCTCCTTGACCAGCTGAAGCAGTTTGCGCTTGGACATGACAGTGTAGTTGATGTTCAGGCGAGCAAACTCGTACTGGTGGCTGGGGAATATTTCTAACTTCTCGATAAACCAGTCGTAGAGCGGACGATGGATATCGAACTCCAAAGTGCATATCGAGTGCGTTATGTGCTCGATCGAGTCGCTTTGACCGTGGGCATAGTCGTACATGGGGTAGATGCACCACTTGTCGCCCGTGCGGTGGTGATGGGCATGGAGTATGCGGTACATGATAGGGTCGCGGAACTGCATGTTCGGGTGAGCCATATCTATCTTGGCACGGAGCACCTTGCTGCCATCGGCAAACTCGCCTGCCCTCATGCGGCGGAACATGTCGAGGTTCTCCTCTACCGTACGGTCGCGGTAGGGGCTGTTCTTGCCCGGCGTGGTCACAGTGCCGCGCCCCTCGCGGATTTCGTCAAGCGACTGGTCGTCGACATATGCCAAACCTTTCTGTATCAAGAGTTCGGCCCACTCGTAAAGCTGCTCGAAATAATCGGAGGCATAGTGTTTCTCTGCCCAGTCGAAACCCAGCCAGTGAATGTCCTCCTGGATGGAGTCGACATACTCGGTGTCTTCCTTCACAGGGTTGGTGTCGTCGAACCGCAGATTGGTCTTGCCGCCGTATTTCTTTGCCAGACCGAAATTGAGGCAAATAGACTTGGCATGGCCAATGTGCAGGTAGCCATTGGGTTCGGGCGGAAAACGGGTAAGTATGGATTTGTGGACACCGTTTTTAAGATCGTCCTCTATGATTTCCTCAAGAAAGTTCAGGTTTCTCTCGCGATTGTCGCCATTGGGTTCGTTTTGCATGGAGTGATTGATGATTGGTGAATAGTGAATAGTGCGGCCAAACTGCAAAGCATTGCCTGCAAGCCGCTGCAGAATTTGCAAAGATACAATTTTTTTTGCAACCGCCCAAGGTGTCAGGCTCCGACTATCACCTCGGTGAGGTCGGCGGGATTGAGCAACCGACTGGCGACGGCTGTCAGTTTTTCGGGCGTGACAGTGCGGAGTGCGTCGAGAAAATTACACGTAAACTGCTCATCGATGTTCGTGTCCATCATATTGCAAAAGCGCTCAGAGCGTTCAAAAATGCCGTCGACCGAGCGCAAAAAGTCCCCTGCCATATAATTGCACACAAGGGAGAGTTCGTCGATGGGAACTGGTTCGCTTCGGAGAACGCCAATCTCATTATAAATCTCGGCGCAAGCCTGGTCGACGACAGTGTTTGCCACATCGGTGACGATGCAGAAGAGGCTGCTGCCCCGCATTATATTGTTGACGGTATTGATGCCATAGGTGTAGCCCTTCTTCTCTCGTATGTTCGACATCAGACGAGAACCGAAATAGCCACCCAATATGGTGCTGAGTATCAAAAACACGGGATAGTCGGGGTCGTCCCATGCAATCGGCACCGTGCGACCGATGCGCAGCGTGGTCTGCACCGAGGATTCTATGGACTTTCTTATCTGTAATCTGGAATTGGGAACCAGCGACTGGGATTTAGCGAACGGGAATTGTGGATTGGTGATTGTGGGGGTGGCAAAACAACTGTCGAGCAACTTTAGTGTCTCGTCGTCGTAGTTTCCGGAGAGAACTAAGGATACATTGCCGAGACGGTACCATCTGTGTGCGAACGAACGGACGTCCTCTATCGAAAGGCGCTGCTCATCGCCCGGCACCGCAAACCGACCGTATGGATGATCGGGGCCGTAGAGCGACTGGTAGAAAAGGTTGCGTGCCACGGCGGCAGTCTTCAACTGGTCGGTCAGCAGCGTCTGGCGGCGTTTGGCAATGAGAATGTCGTACTCGTTGCTGCCAAAGAGCGGCTCGCGAAGCAAATCGCCCAAAAGCGGGTAAAGCCGTGAGACGTGCCTCTTAAGTGCATAGACAGAGACCTTGGTTGAGGACACGGATGAATAGCGGTCGACAACCACACCCAGGCGGTCGAGCGTCTCGGCAACCTGCTCAGCCGGATAGTTCGGCGAGGCGTCGAGCAGCATATCCCTGGCAATTCCGGCGCAGAGGGGTTTAGGCTGCACGCCGCTGCCAGCATCGAACACTATGTCGAGTTTCAGTATGTCGACCGTGCGCGAATGGAAAAGGTAAAGCGGAGTGCCGCATGCAAGGTTTGTTTGCTTCGGTTCGAGGCCAGAAAGGTCTGACTCGCTGGGCAAAAGACGTTGATCGAGCATATATTGTCAGAATGTTATTGTCAATTTCACATTGAATTGCCGAGCAGTGAGATAGTTTGGTACAGGGTAGTAAACGTTCTCATAGTCGGCGACCCACAGGTAAGAAACCACGTTGTGGTAGTTGAACAGGTTAAAGACATCCACACCAATCATCACATCGTCCACCACGCGGAAGAACTTGGATTTAGCCAATTTCGTGAAACGCGAGAGCTGCACCGAATTGCCCCAATCGACACGGAAATATGTTGGCAGGCGGAAATCGGAATTGCGGTCGGTCTGGTAAGGGAACGTAACCGGAGTGCCGGTGCCGACAATAAGGCTCAGGCTCATACGCCACCATGGTATCTTGGGGATATAATCCTGTATGAAACACTTGAACGAGAACAACTGGTCGGACGGACGGGCCTGCCAGCCATAACCGTCGCCCTTGATGTTCTCACGGGTCTGCATAACCGAGAAGCTGACCCACGACTCAAGCCCCTCGACCAATTCGCCGTTGAGTCGCATACTCATGCCGACGGCATAGGCCTCGGCGTTGTTTTGGGCATTGTAGCGTATGCGCAAGTTGTCGATAGTGTAGGGCACCAGATTGTCGACATATTTCGCGTATACGTCGGTGGTGAGGCGAAACGGTTTTTTGAAAAGTTTGAAATTCCAGTCGAACGACTGCATAATCTGGTAGCTGCGTTGTGCACGCACGCCGGCATTGAGCGAACCGTCGTAACGCCGCAGCTCACGGTAAAACGGAGCCTGCTGGTAGACACC
>CAJONE010000087.1 GCA_905235855.1 uncultured Bacteroidales bacterium | reverse complement strand
GTCCACGGCAGTCGCAATCCTGTTATCGTAGGTCGAGAGCCAATCTCTCACGGCATCGGGAATGTTTTCAGGGTCGAAGCCACTGCTGGTCGAATAAGCAAGTACGGGCTTGGCACAGTCGTCGCCCGAAAGGATCACGAAGCCACCTTCGTTGCTAAAGATGTAGAGATGAGCAAATTCCGTCTGGGCCGAGATGTCCGTCAACAAGCTGGGTGCGATGCCGCTTTTGACGGCGCAGCCGCTCTGTTGCCAAAACGTTTCGGCATAGTTCTTGGCCTTCGCCGAGTCGATGGGATTGCCCGACGCCCAGCTCACAAGCGAAAACAGGCAGACGCAGAGAATGACACGTTTCATAATAAATTATAAGGATATTATATTGGTTTAGTACATAAAGCTTTCGGAATAACTTTGCACAAAAATACATATTATTTTCGGAATCGCTACAGTTTGCAGCGACTTTCTACTAAAGTGTAGCCACAACAACCAAGTGCAACGCGGTTGTGCAAATACAACATATATTTATGGTAAGTCCCAAAGATTGTTTGTTGTGTGTTTTGCCCTTACAGGGTGCATTGATATTATGCTGGTTTTCTGTAGGTGATACCTACAGCTATATCTGTTTTTGCCCTTTCAGGCAATTTTTGTAGGCTGCCTTATATTTTAGCGTATCGTGGTCCAGAAGTTTTTCGGGTCGGAGGTTGATTTGGGCACGCAGTTGGCTGCTACTCCCCTACCTCGGGGTGCGCAACGGAGAGGGGCAAGCCTGGCTGTGAGAGGTAGAACATGTAGAGGACAACGGCTTTCATGCTTCGGTTCTCGCCGTGATGCACGGTGCCCACCATCTCCACTACCGCCTCGCCTTCGTGCAAAACCTTCTCGGTGTCGTCCTCGCTGACGATGGTCAGCTCGCCTTGAACCAGTATGCCGCAGTACATCACTGGGTGGTGGTGCCAACTCAGCTTTTGGCCGGCGGGAATCTCGTATTTTATGGCCACCAGCTCGGGGCTCCCCTGCAGGTAGTCGGGCAGTTCCACACCATCCCAGCTTCGGTCGGTGCGTATCAGTTCGGTAACCTTCAGCAACTTGTCGTCGTTGTCGCTCATGTTCAACCGATGTTTTATCAATCTCTAATCATAGTATTCGATAACTCGGGTGGTTGTGCCGGCTGCGTATTCGTAGCCTTCGCTGGTCCTTTTCGTCCAGTTTCCCTGCTTGTCCACGTCATTATAGGTGAATGTCTCGACCGACTCGTCGCCATCGTCCGTGTGTTTTATCTCAACCACAAATCCGCGTTCGTCGTAGGTATAAGACTCTTTCATCGACATGCCTTCGGCCTGAGCCTCGCTTCCGACTGGACGCTCGTCGCCCCATTCGTATTCAACATGATTCTCATATCCGTTCATTTCGACGATTCGACCTTGGTTGTCACGATTGAAGCGTTGCGATGCTGGGGTGCCGTAAACGGCTGTCAGCACGCCGTCGGGGTCGAATTCGAGGCTCGTCACACCGTCGTCCGTCACCGTCTTCACATGACCGTGAAGACCGAAGAAAGCAAGGTCGGAAGAGTGGAACTGAATCGTTTCGACGCTGTTGTCGGCAACGTCCGTCGTGTCGACGGAAGTTTTGGTGTCGGAAGGTGCGGGGGATTTGCATGAGACGCAGGATAAAGCGATTAATGCAACGATTGTAAATAGTGTTTTTTTCATTTTGTTATACTTTTTAGCAATGATTTACGCTGCAAAGATTATATATATTTTTATTTTAACGCTTTTTTTTACGACTTTTTTCGTAATATTTGAATGGATGTAGAAAAAGCGGGCGACCGAATGGGGTCGTCCGCTTTTTGTTTTATTTGATTTGTCTTGTCTGGCTCTTACCAGAGGGTAACTCGTTTTTCGGGTTCGAGATACATCTTGTTGCCGGGCTGGATGTTGAAGGCATCGATAAACTCGGTGATGTGGGGCAGGGTGCCGTTAACACGCCATTTGGCCAGCGAGTGGACATCCATGGCCGTGAGACGCACGATTTCCTCGTCGCAGATATTGCTGGCCCACACCGCAGCGTAAGCCAGGAAGAAACGTTGCTCTGGCGTATAGCCGTCCATAGCCTCGGCATTCACCTGCTTCTTTTCGAGGGCTTTCTGAAGCGCCACATAGCTGATGTGAAGGCCTCCGTTGTCAGCAATGTTCTCGCCGAGGCAGAATGCGCCGTTGGCATAGGTCTCGGGCGTGTCGAGCACCTTGATGCCGTTGAAGTAGTCGATAAGCACCTGGGCATTGGTTTTGAAGTTTTCGGCATCGCTCTCCTTCCACCAGTTGTTAAGGTTGCCCTCTTTGTCGTATTCGTGGCCTTGGTCGTCGAAACCGTGGGTCATCTCGTGGCCGATAACAACTCCAATGGCGCCGTAGTTGGCGGCATCGTCGGCAGCCATGTTGAAGAACGGGGGCTGCAGAATGGCGGCCGGGAAGCAAATCTCATTGGTGGTGGGATTGTAGTAGGCGTTGACCATCTGCGGCGGCATGCCCCATTCGTTGCGGTCGGTGGGTTTGCCTATTTTGCCGATCATGTAGTCTACATCGAAACGATTGGAGCGCAGCACGTTGGCGAAATAGCTGTCGTCGGAGATGTCAAGACCTGAATAGTCGCGCCACTTGTCGGGATATCCCACCTTGACAAGAATGGCCGCGAGTTTGTCCTTGGCTTTCTCCTTGGTTTCGGGATCCATCCAGTCGGCGCCATCGATACGGACAGCGAAGGCCTCTTTAAGGTTACCCACGAGGGTGAGCATACGCTCCTTGGCCTCGGGCGGGAAATATTTGGCCACATAGAGCTGTCCGAGAGCCTCGCTCATGGCGCCGTTGACGGTCGAGGTGACGCGTTTCCAGCGCGGACGCATCTGTTCCTGTCCCGACATGGTTCGGCCGTAGAATTCGAAGTTGGCTTGCACGAAGTCGTCGCTCAAGTAAGAGGCGGCTTCGTTGACCACCTGCCAGGCCAGATAGGCCTTTACCGACTCCATGTTCTCGGTGGCGAGGATCTTGGAGACCTCGGTCATGTATTCGGGCTGGGCCACGTTAAAGGTGTTCGTCTCTTTGAGACCCATTTCGGCAAAATAACTGTCGAACGACACAGCAGGAGCTATCTTCTTGAGTTCGTCGAGGCTCATCTTGTGTACGGTGGCGTGCGGGTCGCGGTTTTTCAACTTGTCGTACTGGGCTTTGGCCAAGCGGGTTTCGACACCCATAACCATTTTGGCCAGCACATCGCCGCCGCCGGCAAAAGCCGACATCTTGTCGTATCCGGCCATCATCATCTCCTTGGCAATAAGCTCCTGGTATTTGGCACGTTTGTCGGCGTTGTTCGCGTCGAGATAGTAGTCGCGGTCGCCCATGCCGAGGCCAGACTGCCAGAGCCAGGCAATCTGCATCTTGCTGTTGTCGGGATCGGCCTCGTTCATCATGCCGAAAAACGGGTTGACCCCCTGATGGTGAAGCGCGGCCACACACGCGGCCAAAGCCTCGCGGCTGTTGATGGCGGCGATGCCTTTAAGCAGTTCCTGTATCGGCTCGGCCCCCTGCTGGTTGAGACGCACCGAGTCCATGCCGATGTGGTAGAGCGTGGCAATCTTGTAGGCGATGGTGCCTTTCTCGTTCTGGGCGGCACTGACCGAGTCGATAAGTCCGCGCAGCTGCTCCTGGTTAGTCTCGGCCAGTTTGTCGAACGAGCCGTAGCGGCTGTAGTCAGGTTTAAGCGGGTTGGCATCCATCCAGCCGCCGCAGGCGTAGCGATAGAAGTCGTCGACCAGGTTGGCCGTAGTGTCGAGATAGTTGGGGTCGATGCCCGAACCGAGCTGCGAAGTCTCGGATTTCTTGTGGTTGCAAGCTGTCGCAATGAGTGCCATAGTTGCAATAGTTAAAAGTGTTTTTTTCATTTATTTTTTAAGTTTAATCTGGCAAGTTAAATAGGTCGTATAGGTCGTATAACCTATTATTATGACTTATAACAGCGTAACACGCCAACATCACTTTCTGGTCAGTTTGGCGCGGTTGGGAGCCCAATGGCCGAAATCGGCGTTAGGCACTTTTTTTTCGGAAACGATGTGCCACGAGATGGTGTTTTTGTCGACGGGACTGAGTTCGGCCACTCCCCCTCCGCCCCACTCGGAGCTGTTGAACTCGACCACGGCATACTTCTTGTCGGCATAGCCGCTCACCGTATTGGAGCTGCTAACATCACGTCGTGCATTTTTGGGACTTATGGAATAATAAGAGCCGGAAAGCCGGTCGCCATCCTGCTTGAGTTTCACATAAAAATAAAGTTCACCGCCGAACCGTGCGCCGTCGGCGGTGCCGACAACCCACGTGCCATTGTAGTCGAAAGGCTGACGACGCGACGAGGCTGTGCAGAGAAACAACAACGCAACGGCCACCACCGCAAAAAGAATAGTGATTCGTTTCATACTCTTATTTGTTTCGTTTCTGATTGTTTAAAACAATTTGCAAAGATACGTTTTTTTTGAATATCTTTGCAAACCGTTAAACGACAAACAATAACTAAACAACTATTATACACCATGAGCGAAAAAACAAAAAAACCTATGGGATTCTGGAAAACCACGCTGGCGTCGATGCTGGGCGTGGTGTTTGCATTCCTCGTATTCAACATCATCGCCTTTTTCATTATGATTGGGATGGTGTCTGCCATTTCGAGCAGTTCGAAAGACACGACCATAACTGGCAACAACCTGTTCCTGAAGGTAGACCTGACCGGCTCGGTTGTGGAGCACGCCAACAGCGACGATCCGACATCGCTGTTTTCTGACAACGAGTCGGTCGGCATGGACGACATTCTGTGTGCCATCGAAAACGCCAAGACCGACAGCCGCATCAGCGGAGTGTATCTCTATTTCGGGACCGGTGGAAGTGCCGACTGGGCGCAGTGCACCGAATTGCGCGATGCCCTCATCGACTTCAAGCAGGCCAGCGGAAAACCCGTGGTGGCCTACAGCGAAGCCTACACGCAGTCGGCCATCTACCTGGCATCGGTAGCCGACCGCATCTCGCTCCACCCGGCGGGTATGGTCGATTGGCGCGGCATCGGAGCCAACGTGATGTTCTTCAAGGATATGCTCGACAAGTTGGATGTCAAGATTGAACTAATCCGCCCGAAGAGCAATGCTTACAAAAGCGCCGGCGAAACCTACACAATGAACCACATGAGCGATGCCAACCGCGAACAGATACGCACCTATATCTCCAGCATTTGGAACCACGTGGTGGCTCAAATGTCGGCAACACGCGGCATACCTGTCGACTCGCTCAACGCATGGGCCGACAACCTTACGGCCTACCTTGCCGAAGACGCCATGACCCACAGGCTGGTTGACAATCTCGAATTCGAGCACGGCCTGAAAGAGTTTGTCAAAGAGAAATACGACAGCAAAAGCACGGTGTCGGTCACGAAATATGCCAAAAGCGTCAACGCCAAAGCCAAGGTCAAAAAAGACCGTATAGCCGTGATTTATGCCGAGGGCGATGTGGTGCCAGGCAAATCGAGCGGTTTCGGCCAAGCGGTTTATGGCGACGACATAGCCAAGGCTCTCGACAAGGCTGCAAAAGACAAGAACGTGAAAGCGATAGTGCTGCGCGTCAACTCGCCCGGCGGCGCAGTCACCGCCTCGGAGGTGATGACCGACGCCGTGATGCGCGCCAAGAAAGAGAAAACCCTCGTCGTGTCGATGAGCGGTGTAGCGGCCTCGGCGGGCTACGAGATTTCGTGCAATGCCGACTGCATCGTGGCTCAACCCACCACTGTCACCGGCTCGATTGGCGTTTT
>CAJONE010000086.1 GCA_905235855.1 uncultured Bacteroidales bacterium | reverse complement strand
GTTGGTGATCCGCTGCATGCTTTCAGGGCGTTTGTTTTCAGCCATTTGCTTATCCTCCGACTCATAAAAATTCAATTTCCCGCCGATTATAGCACAGAGCGCCTCGGTTTTACAACATGATTTTATACTGATTTTATACTGCTTCACGAAATTGATGACCCGGCCATGGATATCTCCCCGCCGGAGGCGGGGAGATAGACCGGCACTGTTTTATTGATGACCCGGCCAGGTCTCTCTTTTCGGTGAAGGATCTGTCAGGAATCCAAGAAGCTTTGAATGACCCATTGCCATTTTTTTCATGAGATGATAAAATACATCTACTCTCATCCTTTTTTTACAGACTTGTTTATCCGGTAAAGGCTCTCTTCCTGCCTCCGGCGGGGAGAGAGCCGGAGACAACAGTTCATTAAAGGGTATCACTCTATATCACACAGAGGGTATAACAGATGGAAGTCAGAATTTTGGCAGTGGGCGACGTTTGCGGAGAGCCGGGGATGAGCTTTCTCTCGAACCGCCTGAAGGAATACATCATGGTCAACCCCAAGGCCACCGTCGCCGCCATACGCGAGGCCACGGCTCTGCTGCTCGAAGATGGCAAACTGAACCTCATTGGCAAGCCGAACAAAATGAAGGTGTTCAAGACCAAGATGGAAAACACCAAGGAGTTTGGCTTGCGAAGCGACATCAACTTCCTGCTGAAAGCTTAGGCATTACGCGCCATCGACTATACCAAATTATTAATTCATAACACTCTATCCGCATGAAATGGTTCATTAAATGCTTCAAGCACTATGTCGATTTCAGAGGCCGCGCCCGCAGACGCGAGTTCTGGTGGTTTACGCTGGTCTGCACCATTATCTCGCTGGTGCTGATGGTGGGCATCGCGGTGCCGATAATGTATCAGATTTCGAACCACAGCAGTTTCTGTCTGCCTGACGACTCTGACAATGTGGTTTCGAGCCAAATCCACACCGAAAACATCACCGAAGAGAACGCCCGTGAGCTGCTCGACATGCTGACCGAGAAAGGCATAGTCGACCTGCCGGCAGAAGTTCAAGGCAACGCCGACACCATGATTGCCAAAGCGCAGGTGTTTAGCATCAACGCCGGCAACATGGACGACGAGGCAGTTAAAGAGCTCTTCGACCTGCTACAGAAAAACGGCATCGTAGATGAGGAACTGTCGGACAGGGTGATACACAACGGCGAGGTGTACGACAGCAAAACAGAACTGAAAAACGACGACGGTACCTCAACCACCATTTACGAGACCGACTATGCGAAACGAATCCACAGCCAGATGATACGCACAACGGCAAAGAATCCATTCTATTGGATTTACGTTGTGTTCGGTCTGGTTATATTTTTGCCGAGCATAGCCGTGACGGTGCGCCGCCTGCACGACATCGGACACTCGGGCTGGTGGTATCTGCTGTTCGCGGTCTTGACAGCTCTGCCATGCATACCGCGACTGCTGCATCTGACAGGTTTTTGGTCTATATTCCTGTCTACGCTGGCGTTGGCTGCATCTATCGCATATATCGTCATAATGTGCATCGATTCACAGTCTGGCGAAAACAAGTGGGGGCCGAACCCGAAAGAGCCTCTGCATACGGAAGCCTAACCGCAAGACAACCCGAATCAACGATTTAAAACCCACTATTCTTATGAAATGGATCATTAAGTGTTTCAAACAGTACGCTGACTTCCGTAGACGTGCCCGCCGCCGTGAATACTGGTGGTTTACGCTGATTAACTTTATAGTGATGTTCGTCTTGATGATGTGCTTTATGACACCAGTTATGACATCGATGCTCAGCGACCCCGAATTTATGGAAGCAGCCGCAAGTGCGGATTTCGATGTACAAGCATACGCAGCAGACATCGAATCGCACATATACAACCAGTTGACGCATTCAACGGCCTTTTATATCTACATTGTGTATATGCTGATAGTGCTGATACCAAGTCTGTCGGTGACGGCGCGCCGGCTACACGACACCGGTCGCAGCGGTTGGTGGTGCCTGTTGCCCATTGGTGCGTCGGTACTGCAGAACGCACTGAAGGTTGCAGGCCTGTCGGCAGCTGTTTCGCTACTTGTCAGCCTCGCAGCGCTTGCAGTCTCTATTGTGTTCATCGTGTGGATGTTCATGGATTCACAGCTTGGAGAAAACAAATGGGGGCCGAACCCGAAAGAACAAGATTGGAACGAGGACGGTTGGAACGAGGGCGACAACAAGCCCCTCGCATAGCCAACCGGAAATAAAAACTGTCCGCGACTTGGTTGTGTGCCAGGTGGCGGACAGTTTTTTTCGGCCTACAGTTTCAGCCCATAGCCAACACCTACAATGTGGTCCTGCCGCGCGGTTCTGTTGTTCAGTCCGAACAGATAGAATAGGTCGAGCGACGAGCCATGGCCAAGCGCCACCTGCAAACCCGCGAAATTGTGCATCATAGTCCAATGGCGGTTGGCATAGAGTTCGAATGCAATATAGGGCGAACAACGGGTTTCGCCTATACGGTATTTGACCGTCAGCCGCGGACGGAAAAGCCACGACCATTGCCTGCCCTTTGGAGCATAGGCCGCTATAAAACGCTCGCGAAGACTCACCGTCAGGCCGCCCGTGGAGTATGTCTCGCTAATGTCGAACAGCGCGCGGTGCTGCGCCACGGCTGGTCGCCAAAAGTAGTCGTAGCTCAAGGCAAGCGCAAGCCACGGCAACGGCTTGTAGCCTACGCTGGGACGAACGAACCATAGGTTGGTGGTGCGCGAAAGGTCGCGTGTGCGATACTCACCGCGCATGCCAACACTCCAGCGGTCAGTCAACCGTTTGCTCACATCGACCGATGTCCACACCCCGAAATCATTATCGGGTGTGGTCTGCGCTGTCGCCACGAGGGTGCAAAGCAGCGCGAGAACCAACGTTATACAAGACTCAACCTTCAATGCCGTAAAACCAGTCAGTTAGCAATAAGCACCAGCATCTGGGCGGTGAAAATGCGCAGAAACATTGTGAGCGGATATACCGTGGCATAGCCTGTGTTTGGCAGTTTGCAGCCGTCGGGCGCCACGTTGTTCGCAAACGCGAGCGTAGGCGGGTCGGTGTGCATGCCGCCAATCACGCCCATAAGGGTGTAGTAGTTTGTTTTTAGCGCCAAACGACAGAAAAGGCCTACGACAATTGGCGGCACCATAGTGATAATAACGCCATAGACCACCCACATATAATTGACCTGTACGGTCTCCACAAACTGGCCGCCGGCTCCGAGTCCCACGCCAGCAAGAAACAAGGCAATACCCACTTCGCGCAGCATGTGCACCCCCTGTCCGTCGGTGAAGTCGGTCGAGTACCACCTCTTTTTCACACCCAACCATCCTGCAATAATGGCCACCACCAGCGGACCGCCGGCCAGCCCAAGCTTGACCGGGGCCTTCATCCCTACGGGTATAGGTATTGAACCAAGCAGTATGCCGAGGGTTATGATGACGAAAATAGGTATAAGCGGCTGAACGACTGAATGCCCTGCCGCCGACTGCCGACCGCCGTCCGACGGTTGCTGGCCGACGGGCTCTCTGGTGATGTCGATGCGACAAAGCGGACGCAGAAGAATGCAGCTCACAATCATCCCCACCACCGCCAGCGGATAGGCCACCGCATAGCCTGCCGCCAAACGTTCGGAAGCACCGTCGATGCCAAGTTCGCCCACGGCTTGCTGGGCTGCCGAAAGACCCGGCGTGTTGGTGATGGCGCCTGTGTAAACACCGGCCATGTCGGTAAGATCCTGACGGGTGACGGCGGCAATCAGGACAGTGATGCCGACACCCAGAAAAACGTTGGCCGTTGCCGCCAAATTGAGAGCCAAGCCCCCTTTCTTAAATGAACGGAAGAACCCAGGGCCAACCTGAAGCCCAACGCCCGTCACGAAAAGTATCAGGCCAAACTCCTTGACGACATGCAGCATATCATGGTTAAGCTTGACGCCGAGGGCACTGACGGCAATGCCGACAAACAGCACCCACGTGATGCCAAGCGTTATGCCCTTGATTTTGATTTTGCCCAGCACCATGCCCGCGAAAATCGATATGGCGAGGTAAAGAACGGTCGACGCCAACCCGTCGCCGGTGAAAAGTTTGACAATCCAATCCATTTTGCCTTATTTGGATTTTTCCATAGCAAAGGGGCATTCTTTTAAGAAACGCCCCTTTTTGTTTTGGCGATTAGCGCAGCGCCAAACGGCCTGTGCAATCACACGTTCCCGTTAGTCGCCCAAAGTGGCCACCATAACGGCCTTGATGGTGTGCATGCGGTTCTCAGCCTCGTCGAATACGATGCTGTTCTCGCTCTCGAACACCTCCTCGGTCACCTCGATACCGTCAAGACCGAATTTCTCGTTCACATCGCGTCCCACCTGGGTTTCGAGATTGTGGTAGGCCGGCAGGCAGTGCATGAACTTGCAGTTGGGGTTGCCTGTGTTTTTCATCATCTTGGCGTTCACCTGATAGGGTTTCAGCATGGCTATGCGTTCTTTCCATACCTTTTCGGGCTCGCCCATCGACACCCAAACATCGGTGTAGATGAAGTCGCAGCCTTTCACACCTTTCACAGGGTCGTCGGTCACGGTCACCTTTGCGCCGGTTTCCTTGGCTATCTCCTGGCACTTCTTGATGAGATCCTTGGCAGGCTGGAGTTTCTTGGGGGCTATGATGCGCACGTCCATACCCATTTTGGCGCCGCCCACCATGAGACTATTGCCCATGTTGAAGCGGGCGTCGCCCACGTAGGCGAAAGTCACCTGGTTGAGGGGTTTGCCGGCGTGTTCCTGCATAGTGATGAAGTCGGCCAGTATCTGTGTCGGGTGAGCCTCGTTGGTGAGGCCATTCCATACGGGAACGCCGGCATAGGCGGCGAGTTCTTCGACGGTCTCCTGCTTGAAGCCGCGGTATTCGATGCCGTCGTACATGCGTCCGAGCACGCGGGCGGTGTCCTTCATGCTCTCTTTAACGCCAATCTGACTGCCAGTGGGTCCGAGATAGGTAACGTGTGCACCCTGGTCCTTGGCGGCAACCTCGAAAGCGCAGCGTGTGCGAGTCGAAGTCTTCTCGAATATGAGGGCGATGTTCTTGCCTGTCATAGTCGGCTGCTCGCAGCCGGCATATTTGGCGCGTTTCAGGTCGCGTGCCAAATCAAGCAAATAGTTCAGTTCCTTCGGGCTGAAGTCCAAAATCTTCAGGAAGTTACGGTTTCTTAAATTGTAAGCCATTGTGTTTGAATTTTGAATTATAATATGAATTGCTAAATTATCTTACTATACGTGTGCCGCAGTTGGGGTTGTCGAGCTGACCTGCTTCGGTGATGATGCATTCTTTGCCACCGTTTTCGACAAACATGATGGCGGCGCGCACCTTAGGAGCCATCGAGCCCTCGGCAAACTGCCCCTCGTCGAGGTATTTTTTTGCCTCGGCTATGGTTATGGTGTCCAGTGCCTTTTCGTTCTCCTTGCGGAAGTTGATATACACCTTGGGCACGTCAGTGAGGATATAGAACTCGTCGGCTCCAATCTGCACGGCACATAGGGCCGAAGCCAAGTCTTTATCGATAACGGCCTCGACACCACGCACATAGTCGCTCTCCTCAACCACCGGTATGCCGCCGCCGCCCACGGTGACCACAATGTTGCCCGCCTTGGCCAGCTGTTGCACTATCTTGATGTTGTTGATGCGCGTGGGCTTTGGCGAAGCCACCACCTTGCGCCAGCCACGTCCTTTCGGATCCTCCTTGTAGACGGCACCCGTGGTCTTGGCCAGCTCGTCGGCCTGCTCCTTGGTGTAGTAGGGGCCACGGGTTTGGTCGGATTCTGAAACATCGGGTCGAGCTTGTTCACCGCCACCTGTGTCACAAGGGTCACCACGTCGCGTTGTATGTCGTGGCGGGCCATAACGTTGCGCAGACCCATCTCAATCATATACGCTATCGAGCCCTGGGTTTCGGCCACGCAGAAGTCCATCGGCATCGCCTCTATTCCGGCACGTTTGCCCTCTTCGTGCTGCAGCATCACGTTGCCCACTTGCGGGCCGTTGCCATGCCCAATCACGATGTTATAGTTGCGTTTCAGTAAGTTATACAGGCTTTCGCATGTTTGCTCAACATTGGATAGCTGTTCCTGATAGGTGCCTTTCTGTCCGCTGCGCAGAAGCGCGTTGCCGCCAAAGGCCACCACTGCAAGTTTTCTCATTTCTTTATTAGACGTATTTGTTTGCAAATAAATTAATTACTACGAAAATCAATCTGTCGTAGGTCTGCAAAAATACGATTTTTTCACAAAAGAATCAGCAAATGGCCTGAATGTTTGAATGTTTTGCCTTGCATTGCACTTCTGGCCTGACATTGGGGCTTGGCACACGGATCTGTAGCCTCCGATAGTGACATTTTGTCACACCCGCGCCCATTGGCACATTTCTTGCCGCTTTACTGAACATTATTCAACACGATAGTTATGAAGACAATGCTTAACAAGTTTTCGTTTCTGACACTGCTGACCCTGTCATTATGCGCAGAAAACAGCGCGAGCGCCCAGCAGGTGATGAGCCTTGCCGAGTGCCGTTCGATGGCGCTTCAAAACAGCCACTCTCTTAAAGTGGCGAGCGAAAAACAGGCCGGCGCCGACGACCTGCGCAAGATGGCTCTTTCGCAGTTCTTTCCAAAGATTTCGGCCAACGGGGTCTTCGTCTGGAACGAGAAAAGCATCTCGCTGCTCAGCGACGAGCAGAAAGACCGTATCAACAACATGGGCACCAGCGCCCAGGATATGGTAGCCGACGCGGTTATTGACTATGTGCACGATGCCACGGGATTCTCGAACGCCAACTTGGAGCAAGATTTTCGCAACCGTCTGCACGAGGGACGTATGGGTTCCGAACTGAACGGCGTGGGACACGAAATAACCAACGCGTTGGAGTTCGACCTCAGCCAGATTTATGCAGGGGCGGTGACGGTGAGCCAACCCGTGTGGCTCGGCGGAAAGATTATCGCCGCCTACAAGGTGGCCAAACTCAACCGCGAATTGGCGGGTATGGAGCTTGACTCTGAGAAAGAAAAGCTTGTGCAGCAGGTGGACGAGGCCTACTGGCGTGTGGTCTCGGTCAAGCACAAACAGCAGCTGGCCCAAGAGTATTTCAACCTGCTGAACCGGCTGAACGACGATGTCGCGGCCATGGCCGAAGTGGAAGTGGCTACACAAGGCGACGTGGCCAAAGTGCGCGTCAAACTCAACGAGGCACGCATGAACCTCACCAAAGCCAACACCGGGCTGACGCTCTCGAAGATGGCTCTCTGCCAACTCTGCGGTCTGCCGTTCGACAGAGATATCGACGTGGCCGAAATCGACTTCACCGACCCTACCGACACTATCATTTCCACATCCGCCGACAGGTCCGACACCATCGACATGCAGACCGTGCTGGACCGTCGGCGCGAACTGCGTATGCTTCGCATTGGCGACAGCATCGCACGCGAGGGTGTGCGGGTGGCGGCCTCACAGCTTCAGCCCAACATCATGCTGACCGGCGCCTACGGCGTAAGTAATCCGAGCATGTTCAACGGATACCAGAAAACATGGGGCGGCATGTTCTCGGTGGGAATCGCGGCACACATTCCGCTTATGGACGCCGGCGCCTGCTATGCGGTGAAGGCAGCCAAACACAAACGCAAAGAGATATCCTACCGTATTGCCGAGGCTCAGGAAAAAATCACACTTCAGGTAAACAAGCTGAACTTCGAGCTGCAGGTGGCCGAGCGCAAGCTTGCCGAGGCCCAGGCCAACGGCGCATACGCCGACGAGACGCTCCGGATGGCCGACGAGTCGTTTAGGGCGGGCGTTATCGGTTCGAGCGACCTTATGGCTGCCCAAACCTCGTGGCTCGCGGCAAAAAGCGAGATTATCGACGCTGAAATCGAAATCAGGATGGACCGCCTCTACCTTAACCAGGCCATGGGACTGTAAAACATTAGTATATATCTTTTGACAAACAAACACTAAACATAACGATATGAAAAACAACACCAAGAGTCTATGGATTGGAATCGGCGTGCTGATAGCCGTGGTGGTGATTGTGGCAATGATAGGCCTCTTTGCCATCAAACCCGAACCGGAGGTGATTATGGGCGAGGTCTCGGCCAGCGAATACCGCGTGGCAAACAAGGTGCCGGGCCGTATCGACACCATTTTCGTGACCGAAGGCGAGTCGGTCATGGTGGGCGACACGCTTGCCTACGTGAGCAGCCCCGAAGTCGACGCCAAAATGATGCAGGCCAAGGCCGCACAAAGCGCCGCGGCAGCGCAGAGTGTCAAAGCACGCAACGGCGCCAGACAGCAGCAGATTGCCTCGGCCTACGAAATGTGGCAGAAAGCGCAGGTGGGGGTCGATATAGCAAAGAAGTCGTTCGACCGCGTCCAGACCCTTTACGAGAAAAACGTGGTTTCGGCCCAGAAACGCGACGAGGTCGAAGCCCAGTACAACGCGGCTCTCGCCACCGCCAACGCTGCTAAACAGCAATACGACATGGCTATGGAGGGCGCACGCGACGAGGACAAGCTCGCCGCTCAAGCGCTTGTAGCACAAGCCAGCGGCGCCGTGAGCGAGGTGCAAAGCTACATCGACTCGCGCTACCTTGTGGCTCCGTGCGACGGCGAGGTGGTCGAAATATACCCCAGACGTGGCGAACTTGTAGGCACCGGTTCGCCCGTGATGAGCGTACTTGACATGGGCGATGTCTGGTTCTCGTTCAGCGTGCGCGAGGATATGCTTCGCGATCTCAAAGTCGGATCCGAGGCTGATGTCTATATCCCCGCACTTGGCGAGCAAACCTACAAGGCCCGCGTCACTCAGCTCAAGGCTATGGCCAGCTACGCCACATGGCGCGCCACCAAAATGACGGGGCAATACGACGTGAAGAGCTTCGACGTGAAACTCGTGCCCACCGAACCCATTGCCGACCTGCGGCCTGGCATGACCGTTATAATCAAAAACTGACCCCGTATATTCACCCCGCCAGCGTCACATAACTTTAAACGAACCCTTCAATGGCCAAATCACTCCTCAGAGAGCTGCGCCGCATAGCCGCGCGTCCGCGCTACATCGTGCTGATGACGCTGGGTGTTGTGTTCAGCTACCTCTTCTACCTCACCATGATGCACGAGGGGCAGCCCGAAAACCTGCCTATCGCCATCGTCGACCGCGACGGCAGCTATCTCTCGCGACGCATCTGCCACGAAATCGACGCCACACAAGGCGTGCATGTCGTGGCTGTCTACGACAACCACCATCAGGCTCGTACTGCCATGCAGCGGCAGGAGATCTACGCCTTTCTCGAAATACCGGAAGGCACATATGCCAACGTGCTCGACTTCAAGGCTCCACACATGGCGCTCTATGCCAACAACAGCTACCTGCTGGCCGGGTCGTTGAGCTACAAGACACTTGCCACCATTGGCAAACTCTCGGCAGCGGCCGTTCAGCGCGAAGTGCTGCGCAAGAAAGGCCTCGACGAGGAGCGCATCATGGGCCTCATCCAGCCAGTCGAACTCGACACTCACCTGATCAGCAACCCGATGGCCAACTACCAGCCCTATGTGCTCACCACGGTCCTGCCGGGCATCGTGGCCTTTATGGTTATGCTGCTCACCATTTACGAGATCGGACGCGAACGCCGTGAACGCACTCTGCACCGTTGGCTTTCGACTGGCCGCAGTCTGCTTGCCTCGCTTTTGGGCAAGCTCCTGCCCTACACGTTCTGGTTCTCGCTGCTTACCATTGTCGGCAACATCGTGTTTTTCGGTTTTTCAGGGTTCGTGCTTCTGGGCAGTTTCTGGTGGATTGTGCTGGCCTCGCTGCTGCTGGTTATGGCGGCCCAGTCAATGGGTGTGGTCATTGCGGCTCTGGTGCCGCAACTTCACCTGTCGGTGTGTGTCGGTGCCATTTACGGCGCATTGTCGTTCACCATGTCGGGGTTCTCCTATCCAGCCGATTCTATGCCCGCTCCGCTGCAGGCCTTGACCTACATTTTCCCGCTACGCCATTATTATTTGATCTACAGCAATGTGGCCATGTTCGGCACAGGCTTTGACCACATTTGGCACTATATAACAGCTCTGCTGATCATGCTCCTACCGTGCCTCGTCGGTGGACTGCTGATGAGCCGGCAGCGCGACCTGCCCGAACAAACCGACACACCGTCGAAGCCCGTGTCGCGCGCCGACAATCCACACGCTTCCGTATCGCCCACACGCAGGGTTCTTGCCTATTTGAAGGACATCTGGGACGTCTTCACCATCGAGCTGCGATGCATTTTCAGCGACGGCGGTGTACTGCTCATATTTTTCGGAGCCACTCTGCTCTATCCTTTCATTTTCGCCGCCGTCTGCGTTCATTTTTGAAGAATACTGATTATTTTCGTAAAAATTCATCTTTCACCTGTTTACTTTT
>CAJONE010000085.1 GCA_905235855.1 uncultured Bacteroidales bacterium | reverse complement strand
ATGCGTCTCTACGACTCCCGTTCGCGGCTGCTCCAGTCGGCCACCTTCCGCGGGCGCTCGTGCGCCATACGCGACCGCAAGGGCGTCACGCTGGCCAAAGGCTCTGTACGCGGCGACCGCCGGCACGGCAAATGGCAACACTTCACCGACGAAAAGAAACACCGTCTCTGGAAAGAGGAATTCTACGACAACGGACTGCTTGACAGCCTGCTGACCAAAAAACTCGACTACGATACTGCCTCGAACCGCTGGCGGCGCATATACCTCACCGCCAACTATGCAAAAGGCATCCTGCACGGAGCCTACGAACTGAAAGACAGCAACAAACGCACACTACTGAAAGGCGAATACCGTAACGGCGAGAAACAGGGCGAGTGGATCGAGGCCTGCGGCGGCGACACTGCGTGGGTCCGCCACTACACTCAGGGGGCCAAAGACGGGCTGCAGCGTCTGGCCATCGTGTCGGCCTTGCCCACTCAGTCCAAACGAGGCACATCTACCCCACCGCCTGCCAAAACACTCAAAGAGGCAATCTACACCCATAACCTGCCGCGCCAGCTTACGGTGTTCGACACCGCCGGACGTCCGCTGCGACTGTTCCGCTTCGGCTACCGCAACGGCGACCTCATTTGCCGACATACCGAGGTCATAGGCGACACCACCTGGGTGAAAACATGGCGCGTGGAACACTACGCCAACCTGAAAGGCATCGACTACGACCGTTTCGACAATCTGGTCTCCAGCGCCCCATGGCTGGCCATCAGCTACAGCGACGGCGAGCGGATGGTCCACAAAACCGGCGACACTACTCGCGTCTACGCCCGCGGAAACCTGCTCCGCGACCTTCACATCGGACAGTGGCTCTTTGTCGACTACAACCAGGAGGTGCGGCTCACCGCCACCTACGACCCCACCCACGGCGACCTGCTGCGACACGAACGCTACACCGACCTCTTCGGCAACCCCTACAGCGGAACTTTCTGGTTCAACGGCGGTTATGTCGACAATCCACCTATGCCCAATCCGGGCGAATCGCGCGAAATTGCCAACGGCGTGAGAACCCACGGGCTCGGCAGCCGCTCAAAACAATAAAAAACACTGATTCTCGTTTGAATATCATATCACCTCTCTATTATGACTGCAACCCATAACGCCATGCAAAAGAAAAATCCCTTGTTTTTTGCGGTGCTCGCATACCTGCCCTTGCTTTGCGGCACGCTCCGCGCCCAGAACTACGAAATAACGCTCTGCACCGAGAAAATGAACGACAGCGTGATATATATCGGCCAGCACTTCCGCGACGACTTCATCCTGCTCGACAGTGCCGCACGCCGTCCCGACGGCTCCTACCTGTTCAAGGGCAAACGGGCCTGGCAACGCGGCATCTACGCTTTCGTGCGCCGCGAGGTGAACAAGCGCAAGGAGAAAAAACTGGTCGGACTCACCGACTTCGCCATCGACGGAAGCCAGAAATTCACCATCGTGGCCGACAGTGCAAATATAATATTCTAATAAAGAAAAAAAATTTAATCACTACTAGAGTAAATGATTCAAATAATAATATAAATAATATCAAAAAGCCCTCGCCGACCTCATGAAGACCGCCGACTCCGCCTCCGCACGCGATAAGCAGGAAGCGCTCTCCACCGCGATGGAGGCCTATCAAAAGGCAATGTTCGACAAAAACAAGAAACAGATATTCTTCCAGCTGGTCAAGCAGTTTTCGGGGCCTGAGGTGCCCGACGACACACCAAACAAACCCATCTACTACCGCACCCACTACTGGGACGGCGTCGACCTCTCCGACCATTCGCTGCGCTACACCCCCGACCTGTTCAACAAGATGAACTACTACTTCTTCGGACTGCTCTTCCACGCCGATGCCGACACCATTTGCCGCTATGCCGACATGGTGCTCTCGCGACTCGACGGCGACACTGCCATGATGCGCTATTTCATGGACTTCATCGCACCCCGCTACTACCGCTCTACCAAAAACATCGGTTGGGACCAGGTCTGGTGCTACCTGGTTGAAAACTACTACCTCAAAGGCCGCTGCGGATGGGCCTCCGAAGGCGAGATCACCAACAAGCGCAAGCAGGCCCGCTTTCTCGAAAAGTCGCTCATCGGCGCCTACGGACAGGAACTCATCATGAGCGACACCACTCAGCTCGAAAGCCACCGCATCTCCTCCCACCGGCAACCCGAAAAATACATGATTCTCTGGTTCTGGGACCCCGACTGCCACCACTGCCAGGAGCAGACCGCCGCCCTCATCGAGGTCTACAACAAGCTGCAGGCCGAAGGCAAGCGCATGTTTCAGGTCTTCGCCGTGGGCTACGAGGCCGACGTGAACAAATGGAAAAACTATGTCAAGAAACACAACCTTCCTTTCCTCAACGTGGGCGGACCCAACGTCAACATCGACTATCAGGAGGCCTACAACGTGCACGGCGCACCCACGATGATCATCCTCAACGCCGACCGGCAGATTATTATGAACAAGTCGATCTCTGCCTCGTCGCTCGTGCCTTTTATCGAACAGTACGAGCGGCAGCACCCCGAACAGAAAGACCGCGAACCCTCCTTCTGGCAAAAAAACGCCTCGCCCACCGGCTTCATCAACTGACACCGCTTTTTGCTCAACCACAAAATCCTATAATATCATGAGAAAACACATTGTAGCAGGCAACTGGAAAATGAACAAAACCTTCGACGAGGCCAACGAACTTATCGACAACCTCGTGACCGAACTCGAAAAAACCGAACTCGACCGCAACACACGGCTGATTGTCTGCCCGCCGTTCCCTTATCTCGAAATGGCGAGCGACATGGCCGAAGAATCCTATTTCTTGGTGGGAGCGCAGGATGTTTCGACCGAGGAGCAGGGTGCCTACACCGGCGAGGTGTCGGCCGCCATGCTGCAGTCCATGGAACTCGACTACTGCATCGTGGGCCACTCCGAGCGTCGCCAGTACCACAACGAATCCGACGACATGGTGGCCAAGAAAGTCGACCAGCTGCTCAATCACGACATTCACCCCATCGTCTGCTGCGGCGAGCGACTCGACGAGCGCGAGGCCAATGAGCAGTTCGATGTCGTGCACCGCCAAATCGAACATGGACTCTTCCACCTCTCCGCCGACCAGTTCAAACAACTGGTCATTGCCTACGAGCCCGTATGGGCCATCGGCACTGGCAAAACAGCCACTCCCGACCAGGCTCAGGAAATCCACGCCTTCATCCGCAATCTCATCGCCGAAAAATACGGCAAGGCGGTGGCCGACGACATTTCCATCCTCTACGGCGGCAGCTGCAAACCCTCCAACGCCAAGGAGATTTTCTCAAAACCCGACGTCGACGGCGGTCTCATCGGCGGCGCCTGCCTCAAGGCCGAAGACTTCATGGCCATTGCCAAAAGCTTCTGACTCATGTAATTTCGCAATAACGTTATAACGCTATAAAGATAATAACGGGAGTAAAAACTTGTTTGCCCGATTCATAGCCAAACGGTTCCTATCCCACAAGCGGGGCAGTTTCTCGGCTCCGCTTGTGCGGATTGCCACCTGTAGTATCGCCCTCGGCGTGCTGGTCATGGCCATGTCGGTCAGCATCCTGCGAGGATTCCAGCGAGCCATAAGCGACAAGGTGGTAGGCTTTGGCTCGCATATCGTGGTCAAAAGCTACGACCAGACGGGTATCTACGAGGACGCGCCCTACCGCATCGAACCTACCGAAAACGAAGCCGTGGTGCAAATACCAGGAGTCCGCCACCTACAGTTTTTCGCCACCAAGGGCGGCATGGTCAAAACCGACAACCAGATTCACGGCATACTGTTCAAAGGAGTCAACCGCGACTACGACCTCTCCTTTTTCGAAAACGAGCTCGTGCGCGGACGTCTGTTCAGCCTCGCCGACAGCACCGCCTCGACCGAGGTTATCATCTCGCAGACCATCGCGCGCAAACTCGAACTCGACACCGGCTCAAAAGTGCGCACCTATTTTTGGCAAGGCGACAGTTATCGCGCACGCGCTTTCACCGTGACGGGCATCTACAACACCGACCTAACCGAATTCGACGAACACTTCATACTCGGCGATCTGCGACAGGTGCAGCGGCTCAACGGCTGGAGCACCGACCTTGCCGGCGGCTGCGAAATTCTGGTCGACGACTTTAGCCGTCTCAACGCCGTGGCTCAACAGGTGGCCGACGCCACTGGTGTCGACCGCACCGTCTCGACCATCGTCGACGAGAACCCCACGCTCTTCTCGTGGCTCGAACTGCTCAACTCAAATATCGTACTCATACTCAGCATTATGGCTATGGTTTGCATAGTGGCGGTCATCTCCGCTCTGCTTATCATGATTTTCGAGAAAACACGCATGATCGGCATACTGAAAACACTCGGTGCCTCCAACCGAACCATTAGGCTCATTTTCCTCATCAAGTCGGCACGCATCACTGGTTCCGGCATTGCCATAGGCACCGCACTTGCCGTGGCGCTGTGCCTTGTGCAGCACTCATGGCGTCTCGTGCGCCTCGACAGCGAGAGCTACTCCGTGGGCTACGTGCCAGTCGACCTCAACCCGTGGATATTCGTGACCATAGCCGCCGCCACCGCTTTGGTGTGCACTGCAGCCCTGCTCTTGCCCGCCGCCTACATCTCGCGCATAGAACCCGCAAAAACAATCAAACAGGAATAAAACAACCCAGATTATTCAGATTATTCAGATTACTCCGACTATTCCGACTACTCCGATTATTCCGATTACTCCGACTACTCCGATTACTCCGACTACTCCGATTACTCCGATTACTCCGATTACTCCGATTACTCCGATTACTCCGATTACTCCGACCACTCAGCCCATCTCCGAAAAAATGTTCAAGAAAGCAGCCCCGACACTCAACCGTAGCCCACGCGCCAAATGGATTGTGCTGGCTGTGACCGTTGCGCTGTCGTTTTTCGCTCTTTGGGAAATCAACTACATCTCCACGCAGATACGCCATTCCGAAAAGCAGAAAGTGTCGCTTTGGGCACAGGCCATCAGCCAAAAGGCACAACTCGTCAGCTACTCCGACGAGTTTTTCCGTCAGGCCTCGATCGACGAATACCGCAAGATGCGCATGTATACCGACATCCTGCAGTCGTTCAACTCCGATCAGGCCACCGACATGCGCTTCAGTCTCGCCTACGTAAACTATATAGTCGACAGTTGCCGCACCGACCTTATCATCACCGATGCCGACGGCATCATCACCGTGCCGCAGGAGATGAGCGGACAGCGGCTGCAAGGGCGCCTGCTCGACGAGTTCTCGAAAAACCCGCCTTTCCACTACTCTATCTGGGGCATGCCCATGACGCTCTACTACAAGGAGTCGCACACCTACCGCGAGTTGCGCCATGTGCTCAACGGTTTCATGCAGTCGTTCCTTGCCGAAATCACCAACAACTCGGTGTTCGTGCCGGTGGTCATCACCGACGGCAACCGGCAGTGCGCCCTCGGATTCGGCAACCTCGACGAGAGCAGCATCAATACGCCCGAAAAGCTCGCCGCCACTCTCGACCGCATGGAACGCGAAAACAAACCCATACGCATAACCCTGCCCGACGCCCAACGTGCTTTCGTATTCTACGAGAGCACCCCCTTGCTCAAGGCCCTCGACTGGGTGCCGGTGCTCTATGTGTTCATTCTCTTGGTGCTGGTAATCATTTCCTACAACCTCTTCCGCACAGCTCACACCATGGAGCAGAACCGCATCTGGGTGGGCATGGCCAAGGAAACCGCCCACCAGCTCGGCACACCCATCTCGTCGCTCATCGCCTGGACCGACTACCTCGAAGGCAAAACCCTCGACCAAACCTACTCGTCCGAAATCCGCAAGGACCTCTCGCGGCTCGAAACCATCACCCACCGCTTCTCGAAAATCGGCTCGGTGCCCGAACTCAAGGAGGAGAACCTCTGCGACGTAATCGACAACGCCATATCCTATCTCAAGACTCGCAGCCCCAAAACCATTGAGTTCAAAACCGGGTTTCCCGAAGGCGAAATCCGCGTACCAATCAACCGCTACCTCTTCGAGTGGGTGATCGAAAACCTCTGCAAAAACGCCATCGACGCTATGGAGGGCAGCGGTACTTTCTCGGTCATTGTGTCGGACGACGCGAAAAACATCTATATCGACTTGAGCGACACCGGACGGGGCATACCTTCCTCGGCCCAAAAGCGCATATTCGAGTCGGGCTTCACCACCAAGCAGCGCGGCTGGGGCTTAGGCCTCTCGCTCGCCAAGCGCATCATCAACGACTACCACCGCGGCAAAATTTTCCTCAAATACTCCGTAGTGGGACAGGGCTCGGTGTTTCGAATAGTGTTGAAAAAAAACAACTGAATGTCCATTAGCCACTGCAACCCAACATCTTTTTTTCAAACCCAACAGCCCTACCATGAATCCAACCCAACAGGCCACTGCCGCCCGCCAGTTTGCCCTGCGATGGCAAAACCGCGGCTACGAGAAAGGCGAGAGCCAGAGCTTCTGGCTTGAGCTGCTTAGCGAAGTGTTCGGTGTCGAACATCCCGCCAGCCATATCCGTTTCGAACAGCAGGTGCGCCTTGACCACACAGCCTTTATCGACGCTTTCATACCCTCAACCCACGTGATGATTGAGCAGAAGTCGGCCTCGCGCCGCCTCGACGAAGGGCTGAGGCAGAGCGACGGCACCGTGCTCTCGCCCTTCCAGCAGGCCAAACGCTACTCGTCCGAGCTGCCCTACTCGCAGCGCCCGCGCTGGATTGTCACCTGCAATTTCTGCGAGTTCTGGGTCTACGACATGGAGCACCCGGGTGCCGAACCCGAAAAGATACACCTTGCCGACCTCGCAAAGGAAATTTACCGTCTGCAGTTCCTTGTCGATAGCAGCAACGACCACGTCAGCCGCGAGATGGAAGTCTCCATCAAAGCGGGCGAGATCGTGGGACTCATCTACGACGAACTTCTAAAACAATACTCAGAGGCGACCCGTTCCCCGCAGCCAACCGACAGCCACATACTCCGCTCGCTCAACATCCTCTGTGTGCGCCTGGTGTTCTGCCTCTATGCCGAGGACGCAGGCTTCTTCGGCCCACGCACGGCTTTCCACGACTACCTGTTCCAATATCCCGCCAAAGAGTTGCGCCGCGCTCTGATCGACCTCTTCCACGTGCTCAACACCCCGATTGCCGACCGCGACCCTTATATGAACGACGACCTGCGGCAGTTCCCCTACGTCAACGGCGGCCTTTTCAGCGAAAACAGCGACAAACAGGTGGTCATTCCGCAGTTCAGCGACGAGCTGAAGTTCCTGCTGCTCAAAAATGCCTCGTCCGACTTCGACTGGAGCAAGATTTCGCCCACCATTTTCGGCGCCGTGTTCGAAAGCACGCTCAACCCCGCCACCCGTCGCAGCGGCGGCATGCACTACACCTCGATCGAAAACATCCACAAGGTGATCGACCCGCTCTTCCTCGACGGACTGCGCCGCGAGTTCGACGGCATTGTGGACAGCAAGGAGACACTCACCGCCGCTAAATGGCAAAAACTCCTCGAAGAATTCCAGACAAAGCTGGCCTCGCTCACATTCCTCGACCCGGCCTGCGGCAGCGGCAACTTCCTCACCGAGACCTACCTCTCGCTGCGCCGCATCGAAAACGAGGTTATCAACGCCCGCTATCACGGACAGTCGTTTGTGGGTATAGACGAGAATAACCCCGTCAATGTCAGCATCAACCAGTTCTACGGCATCGAAATCAACGATTTCGCTGTCACGGTGGCCACCACCGCCCTCTGGATTTCGGAGGCACAGATGCTGCGCGAAACGGAGCGGATAATTCACCACGACATCGACTTCCTGCCGCTGAAAAACTACGCAAACATCCGCGAGGGCAACGCGCTGCGGATGGATTGGGACGAAATAGAAATAGCATCGAACATCCCGACAATACACGCAAGGAATGTTCATCTAATCATTGAACCGGAGCCGGCAAAGGTGGGCGATCCAGCAGCAGAATATGGAGAAGTGAACGTTGTTGCGCATCATTTCGACAGCGAGGTGAAATCGCGCACACAAAGATACCAAGTCAGCTACGACTATATCATAGGCAATCCGCCGTTTGTTGGAGCGAGGATGATGAATGATTCGCAGAAGCAAGATGTGCGGAAAGTTTTTGGATCAGGATGGCCAAACGTTGGCAATCTCGATTATGTTTGCTGCTGGTATAAGAAAGCGGCAAACCTGATGGCTCAAAACAACGCATGCCGCACTGCATTTGTGTCGACAAACAGCGTCTGTCAGGGTGAGCAGGTCGCAAACCTGTGGGAGAATTTGTTTGCGCAGGGAATACGTATCAACTTTGCACACAGAACTTTCAGATGGGATAGCGAGGCATCGTTGAAGGCGCATGTCCATTGTGTGGTGGTCGGCTTTAGCTACAGTGACATCGAACCACGGATCATATATGATGGAGAAAACATAACCCAAGCAAAAAACATCAATGCCTATTTGCTCGATGCACCAAATGTGTTCGTCGGAAGCCGAAAGAAACCGTTGTGTACTGTACCGGACATGCTGTTTGGAAACATGCCTAACGATGGCGGAAAACTAATCCTCAACAAAGATGAACATGAATTCCTCGCCAATAGTTGGCAATATGCAGCAAAATATATACGTTGCTTTGTCGGGTCCGACGAGTTCATCAACAACCATAAGCGCTACTGCCTATGGCTGTGCAATGCGAATCCATCAGAAATCAGAGCAAATGCAGAAGTCATGAAACGGATTGAGGCAGTTCGCGAGACACGCAGCAGCAGCAATCGTCCAGGCACACGACGTATGGCCGAGTATCCGATGCTTTTCGGAGAAATCAGGCAGCCGCAGACCAACTATCTCCTTGTGCCGCGTGTCTCGTCCGAACGACGACGATACATACCAATCGGCTTTATGACGCCAGACATAATTGCCAGTGATGCAGTCCAAATCATTCCCGATGCTACGCTCTACCATTTCGGCATACTCACTTCAAGCGTCCACAACGCTTGGATGCGCGTGGTTTGCGGAAGGCTGAAAAGCGACTATCGTTATTCAGTGAACATTGTTTACAACAACTTTCCTTGGCCAGGAGTCGACGCTTCCATGCGTTGTGAAATTGATGGTTCCGACGCTTGGAAGCGTCGGCTCCTAATCGAGCAGTCTGCC
>CAJONE010000084.1 GCA_905235855.1 uncultured Bacteroidales bacterium | reverse complement strand
TACGACAGCTGGACGGCTGAGGACGCGAGCGACAACAATCCGCTTGGTCACGAATGGTATGTTGACGGCGAATTCTATATCGAACAGGGCGAAACCATCCACGGCACAATAGAGCAGCATGGCATCAACGACAGTATTGCACTTATGCTTGTCGCCTTCGGCCAGTTCTGTAACGACACCGCCAGAGCCAATATCCCGATTGTGGTCGACCCGATGTACGTGCCGAATATATTCACCCCAACAAAGGAGACAAACAACCTCTTCGGCGGCAGGGGCGATGGCATATCAGACTACGAAATCTGGGTCTATTCGCGCGAGGGTCTGTTGGTGTTCCACTCGACCAGCATGGACGAGATGTGGGACGGTAAGCACCAGGGCAAAGACACCGACTGCAAGCAGGCCGCCTACACCTATAAGGTGCAGTACCGCATTGCCGGACAGCCGGAATTCAGGCGTAAGTTCGGAAGTGTCACGCTGATAAGGTAGAATCATCGAAACCCTTTTTGTCGAAAAACCGTGCCTGAACTTCACAGGCACGGTTTTTGCTTTTTTGAGAGTACAAAAGTCTTGCGTAGCCCTGTACGAAATGCCTACTGTTGAGCTGTGCGCACGACAGGGCATTCTTAAAAAATTGTTGTCTGGCAGGACAATTATTGCACTTTGTCGCCAAAAAATTGTAATTTTGCATTTGCTTTTTCACTATTCAAACGTTAGCATGTACAACTTTCGGCTTTTCAAGGTTTTTTATATATTGCCTGTCCTGATGGCAATGAGTGCGGTTTTCTGTTCGTGCGAGGAAGAGGAGTCCTCGATGGGTTCTGCGTTGGTTGACCCAGCCTCACTATACCATGGCATCCACGACACCGTTTGTCTCGATGGCTACACGATATACGACGACTCTCTCAGAACTTTCGACTATGCCGAGGCTCTCCTCGGAACTTTCAACGACGACGCGTTGGGCAACACGTCGGCTTTTCTCTATGCTCAGGTAGCCCCGAGGGACGACAACGGACTTAACCTCTCGTCGCAGGTGCATTTCGATTCGGTCGATATAACGTTGATACTGAACAATGTGTTCTCTTCAACTTCGACCACCACGTTTGATGCACACTTCCGTATTTATCAGCTCCAGAACGAAATTGACAGTGAAAAAAAATATTGCGGCAACGACTCTATCCCATGGGATTTGCAAACTTGCTTTCTCGACATCGATACCACGTTAAGCATCGAAACGCGCTCGATAAGGATGAAACTCGACACTTCGAAAATATTCCCGCTACTCACTGCCAATCTCTCCACAAGCGACTTCATAGCCAACATGAAAGGCATACGAATCTCGCTCAATGAGTTCGAGTCGCGCGATGTGATGGTTTCTGTCAACATGAATGCCGTCGACACAAAACTGACTCTCCACTACAGCAAGGACGGTGAAGTCCGTTCGGTGCCTTTTATTCTGGGTAACAAAAGCGGTTTGACAACACGTCATTTTGTGCAGTTCCGTCATCATTACGCCGGAACACCAATTGCCCGTTTCGGCAATGAAACCCAACGCTCTGACACCATCGGCATTGCCGTAGCCGCCTACCTCAAGCCGATGGGGGGCACTCGCGTTGTGTTCAAACTCGACACTGCGTGGTATAACCGTTTCCGGCGCGAACACCCATACGCGGTGGTGAACTATGCGGAGCTTTTGCTGCCGGTGGTTAGCGGCGACACCAACACGCTCCCAAAACGCTTGTTGGCCTACAAAGGCGCCGACGGCGATGCCGCGTTGGTGAGCGATGCTATCGACGTTGACCGTTACGGTGGTTTTGACGGTTATCTCAACCCCAAAACCATGTGCTACCGTATGCGTGTGGTTCGCCACTTGCAGCAACTTTTGACCGAGGGTGTCGACAACGGAACCACCATCGCTATCGATGCTCGCCGCTCTAATCCCAAGAGCGTGTCTATCAAAGGCACAACGGCAGCCGACCGCCCGCGTATCGCTCTGGTCTATAACGAATAAGCAACGCCCACTACAGCCTTGCGAAAGCCAGAGACTCTGTATTTTCATCCCTGCTGTTCGTGTGGTATAACTAAACGGTGATAACGAAAACTCTATGATATGAAAAAAATAGCCATTCCATTCTTTCTGCTGCTTTCGGCTTTCATTCTGCAGCCTTCCGAGTGTGGAGCCCAGACGGTCAAGTATGCCAAATACTACGACTCGGCCAAGCAGAAAACCGCCGTCGAGGGTCTTATGTATACCGACAGCACCCGTGTGGGCGACTGGACGTGGTGGCACCCCAACGGGCAGGTTTACCAACGCGGCACATATAACGATGAAGGCGAAAAAATCGGCCTTTGGCGCATTTTCTACGACAACGGAACCAAGTGTGCCGAGGAATGCTACGACAACGGCACTACCCGTACATGGTACGAGAACGGGAAACTGAAAAGCGAGGTTCCGGTGGTGAATGGCGTTAAGCATGGCCTGTATCGCTCGTATTTCCAAAACGGCAAGGTCCAGGAGGAAATAAACTTCGTCAAGGGCAGCCGCGAGGGTGCCACCAAGGAGTGGCATTCTAACGGCAAGGTCCTTTTCGAGGGTACGTATAAGGACAACGAACTCAACGGACAGGCCACTTGGTATACCGCCACAGGAAAGAAAGATATGGAAGGTCGCTTGGTCGACGGTGAACAGGAAGGCGAATGGACATTCTACTGGCGCACCAACGGACGCAAGGGCATAGTGGGCAACTATAGCGGGGGCAAGGAAAACGGAACGTGGACCTACTATTACGAAACTGGTCAGAAATGGCGCAGTGGCGACTATGTCGACGGCAAACGCCGCGGCCTCTGGACCACATGGTACGAAAATGGCAAGAAACTGCACGAAGGAAAGTATTTCAACGACCTCGAAGACGGTGCCTGGACTGCCTGGTACGAGAGCGGCAAAGTCGATTACAAAGGCCTCTTCCGTGGCGGCAAGAAGGAGGGCGAATGGACAGGCTACTACGAGGACGGGCAGCCGCGCTACAAGATAAACTATTCCGACGACAAGCTCAACGGCTCCTCTACCCGCTACTACACCAACGGAAAAGTGGAAAGCATCGAGAACTACAAGATGGATGTGCGCGACGGCAAATACGAACGCTACAACCAGGCTGGCGGCCTCGAAGAGAGTGGCTCATTCGCAAACGGACAGAAAGAGGGCACGTGGAAATGGTACGACCGCGGTGTCGAGGTCTTTGTCGGCAAATTTGAGGACGGGAAAATGGTCTCCAAAGAAGACAAAGTGCCTTCCAAGACCGAAGTCCGCAAACGCAAAGGTTGAGTGTTGCAGCTCGTTTTGCCGCGACTGATACGCAAAAAATTTCAAGATGAAGATACTTTTGGCTTCAAAGTCTCCACGGCGGCGCAAGCTGGTGGAGACTTTTGGTTTGGAGGTGGCGATTGTTGATGTCGAGGTGGTCGAGGTGGTCGACCCGTCGTTGCCCGTTGCCGAGGTTGCCGGGGCGCTTGCCCGCACCAAGGCCGATGGCTACGACAGCTCGCTCCTGAAACCAGACGAAATTCTTCTCACTGCCGACACCGTGGTCGTGGTCGACGAACGCGTGATGGGTAAACCGCACGGGCGTGATCAGGCCGTCGCCATGCTCCACTCCCTTTCAGGGAAAACGCATACCGTATATACCGGTGTCTGCCTGCGCAGCCCTGATCGCGACGTGCTGTTCACCGAGCGAACCGACGTGCATTTCAAAACCCTCTCCGACGGCGAAATAATCCATTATGTCGACACCTTTAAACCGTTCGACAAAGCCGGTGCCTACGGCATACAGGAATGGATTGGCATGATTGGCATCGACCGTATTGAGGGCGATTTCTACAACGTTATGGGTCTGCCAGTCGCTCACACCTACCAAGTGCTCTGCAATATGTTTAACCTCATTGTTTGACTCGCTTTATACAATTTTTCATTTTACTCCATGCGTCACGAAATAGATTTTCTCGTAATCGGATCCGGCATCGCCGGTCTGAGTTTCGCCCTCAAGGTCGCCGAACATGGCAAGGTCTGCATCCTCACCAAGACCAACGCCTCCGAGGGCTCCACAAAATATGCACAGGGCGGTATCGCCGCCGTGATGTACGACACCGACAGCTTTGACAAGCATATAGCCGACACCCTTGTCGCGGGCGACGGCATCTGCAATCGCGAGGTGGTTGAGATGACTATCCGCGAGGCTCCCGACCGTATCAGGGAATTGGTGCAATATGGTGTCAATTTCGACCGCGACGGGGGCGGACGTTTCGACCTGCACCGCGAAGGCGGCCATTCCGAGTACCGCATCCTCCACCATAAGGACAACACCGGCGCCGAAATCGAACGCGGACTCTTGCAGGCCGTCAAGTCTCATCCAAACATCGACCTTAAGGAAAACCAGTTCGCAATTGACCTTATCACCCAGCACCACCTTGGTGTTCGGGTCACAAAACACACTCCGGGCATCGAATGCTACGGCGCCTATGCTCTCAACTGCGAGAGCCAGGAAATCGACACCTACCTGGCCAAGGTGACTCTGCTTGCCACCGGCGGCATGGGCAACGTCTATACCACCACCACCACTCCAATCATTTCCACAGGCGACGGTGTGGCTATGGTTCATCGCGCCCGTGGGGTGCTGTCCGACATGGAATTTGTTCAGTTTCACCCCACGTCGCTCTACAACCCATCCGAGAAACCTGCCTTTCTCATCACCGAGGCGTTGCGCGGTGCCGGCGCCATTCTGAAAGACTACAACGGCAACGAGTTTATGCAGAAGTACGACGGCCGCCTGTCGCTTGCTCCGCGCGACATCGTGGCCCGCGCCATCGACAACGAGATGAAACTCGCTGGCGTGGATCACCTCTACCTCGATGCCCGACACATCGACCGCAACGAGCTCATCAACGGGTTCCCCACCATTTATGCCAAGTGCTTGGAGCAGGGCATCAATATAACCAAGGATATGATACCGGTTCGTCCGGCGGCTCACTACCAGTGCGGCGGCATCACCGTCGACAAGAACGGGCTCTCCTCTATCAAACACCTCTATGCTGCCGGCGAGTGTTCCTGCACCGGTCTGCACGGCGGCAACCGTCTGGCCAGCAACTCGCTCCTCGAAGCTGTGGTTTATGCCCACAACGCTGCCATGGCTGCCATTGAGGAGTTAAAAAACTCAAAATTCACCATCATCAACTCGCAAATCCCCGACTGGAACGCCGAGGGTATGGTGCTCAACGAAGAGATGGTGCTTATCACCCAAACCAAGAAGGAGCTGCAGGAAATCATGTCTAACTATGTCGGCATAGTTCGCAGCGACTTGCGTCTGCAACGTGCTTTCGACCGACTGAATCTTATATTCCGCGAAACCGAGGACCTCTACAACCGCTCTGTCCTTACCGAAGAGTTGAGCGAACTGCGCAACCTCATAGCCTGTGCCTACCTTATAACCAAGATGGCCCGTGCACGCCGCGAAAACCGCGGGCTGCACTACTCCATCGACCTGGTTTAGTATTTCAATAGGCATCCCCTAAAAAATCATTTTTCAGTTTACAATGTTGTTATTCTATACTCACAACAGTTTGACAGTCAATGAATCCTCCACTTGGGTAAGAGTAATCCGGATGGCGTTTATGCAATTTTGTGAGATAGTCATAAGAAAGAAGTGAGAGACACAACATCCGAAAAGTCAGCCGAGCGATAAAACAATCAATCATATTATAAGTCAAACCCGAAAAAAATGAAAAAACTTTTCATTCTCGCCGCCGCCGCGCTGCTGACCCTCGGAATCGCCTCGTGCGAAAGGGACACCGACCCCACCGATCAGACATCTCAGACTACTCCGACTAATCCCACCTCCGGCCAGTGGGTAGACCTCGGCCTCCCGAGCGGCCTCTTGTGGTACTCTGTGAACCTCGGCGCGACAGCACCCGAGCAGTACGGCGACTACTACGCCTGGGGCGAGACGCACCCGAAGGAGACCTAC
>CAJONE010000083.1 GCA_905235855.1 uncultured Bacteroidales bacterium | reverse complement strand
ATCGGCACCTTCGAGAAGCGACGAACGGAAGTGACAACCGATGAAGTCGAGCGGTATGACCAGATGTTCCACACCGAGCCGTTCGCAGTGCCGACGGGCGCAGGCAATCTCACGCTTGTTGTGGTTGCTGCCATAGTCGAAACTCACAGCGAGGGCTATGCACTGCCGCCGTTCGTAGAGCAAAGTTGTGGAATCGAGTCCACCCGATAGTACGATTACCGAATCCGGATTCGGATTAACTGGGTCTGTCATGTTCTTGTTTTGTTAAGGGGGTTGTCAAGAAAACCCCTGGTTTTGTTTCATTAGCGCACAACTGGCCGTATGCCCGCAAGCGTTTGCACCTCACGGGCAAATTGGCACGCGCCTGTTATTTTTCATCTCGCCGCAGGTAGGAGTAGCCTTTCATAAGACCCGTGTTGGCGCTGCCGATGAAGCCGAGTATCACCTTGCCCTCGTCGGTGTTGCCGTAGAGTTCCTTGATATACTCGACGGCATGGCTTATGGTGAGCCCCTTTTGGAAAATGTAGCGGTAGATGTCGGTTATATTGTCGATAGACTCTTGCGAGAAGCCGCGGCGTTTCAGGCCGATGCTGTTCACCCCTGCATAAGATATCGGATAACGGGCAGCCTTGACAAAAGGCGGTATGTCCTTGTCGACCAGTGCGCCTCCGGCGGTGATGACATGCGAGCCGATATGCACAAACTGCAGAATGGCAGTCTTGCCACCCAGAATGGTGAAGTCGCCCACGGTGATATGGCCGGCCAGCGTTGAGTTGTTGGCAAAAACACAGTTACTGCCCACCACGCAATCGTGTGCAATGTGCACATAGGCCATGATGAGGTTGTTATCGCCCACTATCGTGGTACCCGATGCAGCCGTTCCGCGGTTAATGGTGCAGCACTCGCGTATAACATTGTTGTCGCCGATTTCGACAGTGCTGTATTCGCCAGAGAACTTCAGGTCCTGCGGCACAGCCGAAATAACCGAGCCGGGAAAAATCTTGCAGTTTTTGCCGATGCGTGCACCCGGGAAAATGGTCACATTGGGACCAATCCAGGTGCCGTCGCCTATGACGACGTCATCGCAGATGGTGCTGAAATTGCCCACGGTCACATCTTTGCCAAGCTTGGCATTGGGGTTTATGTCGTTGAGAGTCATGATTTGCTGTTGATATAGTCCATAAGATATTTAGCGAAAGCGGCGTTGGCTTTATGCCCCGGTTTGAAAACCTTGAAGTGGCCTTTCATAAAACAACCCACAAGCCTGATGTCGCCGAGAAAATCGAGCAGTTTGTGGCGTGCCGGCTCGTTTGGGAAATAGAGGTCGGTAGTGTTGAGCAGGCCGTCGTGCACCTTGAATTGCGATGCATCCTTGTGGAATGTTTTCTCAAGCCGTTTAAGTCTGCGGGGGCTCAGTTCGGTATTGACAAAGACGAGCGCGTTGTCGAGGCTGCCGCCTTTTATGAGGTTGAGATGCAAAAGCGGCTCCACTTCGTGCAAGAATACGAAAGTGCGACTTGGAGCAACCTGGTCGGCATACTCGCTGTAGTCCGATATGGTGGCTTGCTGGCGGCCAATCACACTGTCGACAAACTCGATGGTGCATTCGACCGAAAAGTTGTCGGACGGTTCGACATCGTATATCGTGCCCGTGTTGGGGTATTCGAAATGGATGGGTTCGGTAAACTGGAAATACTTGCGCGGAGCGTCGAGCTGCACTGTGCCCACGCGCTGTAACTGCTGAAGCCAGGGGCGAGCCGAGCCATCAAGTATGGGTATTTCGCCGCCGTCGGGTTCGACCAGAACATTGTCTATCTGCATTCCATGAAGTGCCGACATGAGGTGTTCGATAGTGGCGATGGAGTGGCGTCCGGAGCCAAGCGTCGTGCCGCGCGCCGTACTGCCGACCTTGTCGGCTGTGGCATATTGGGTGACGATGTTCACACGGTCGGTTCGGCGAAACGCAATGCCGAAATTTGATGTGGCTGGACGTACAAGCACCGTAACCGTTCGCCCGGTGTGAAGTCCGGGACCTGTGAGGCGGAATGGTATTCGGATGGTTGTCTGATTTTCCAAGTTAGTGAGTATTGGTTAGTGATTAATGATATCGTATCGTCGACCGCGACGTTCAGTATTTGCCCGAAAAAGGTATGAAACGAAGGTTCGAAAGTTTGTAGAAAGCTGCCGAGTTGTTGAGGAAACCATGTCCCACATCGGATTGTGTGAACGATATCGGACAAAGAACGCCCGGAACAGACGACTGGTTGGGTGAACGCCAAAAGTCCACACCCTTGGTTTTCAGGCCATATACAAAATAGAGTATGATGTCGTTGCCAACCATGGCATACGAGTCGATAGGGTCAATCTTGTAGCGGCTGTTGAAGGAGTCGATAAAGTCTTTCTTTGACGGGTCGTTGTGGTCAAGTTCGTAGTTGACGGTCATGTAGTTGGCCTGCTGCAGCTGCGCAAAGTCTATGTCACCGTACTTGTTGATATAATTGTCGAGCGACACAAGAGTGGCTCCACCCTTCAAGGCCGCCATGCGGTTGAGCAACGTGCTGACCTGTATGCGGTTTTTGTCACGTCCCTGGTCGTATATGTTCAGCACCATACAGTCGGGGGTTTTCTTCAGCACGGATACCATCTTTGAATTTGCCGACCAATCGTAAAAGGTGTAGGCTATATTGCCGCAGGCTTTCAGTTTCTCTTCAACAATGGTACGCACGCGGGCTTCGTTGCGCGAGCCGGAGTGGACAATATAAAGGTGCGGTTTGCCTGGACGCTTGCCCATGATGCGCAGCAGCTCGTCCACTTGTCCGCCAACCGACGACATATACTTAATCACATATGGATTGCCTTCGACTATCTCGTCGCGCTCGGACAACGGATTGACAATGAAAATGCGGTTTTCCTGCGCCCAGTCGGCTGCGTAGTCGAACGTTTCGCGCGGTAGAAGCGCTATTATGAAGTCACTGTGTGTCACATTGTGGGTGTTTACGGCTGTCAGCACGTCCTGACGGGTTTTGCCTGAGATGTCCACCACATTTAGTACCACGCGGGCTCCCATTCTTTCGAGACGCTCCATTCCGAGCATAATGCCCTCGTAGAACTGGATATACTCGAAAGCGCCGTAGCTTTTCTTGCCGCGTTGGTCGACATCGAACTTGGTGGTCGAGATTTTGTCGAGGTCGGCAAGGTGAAGCGGCATAAGGAGCGAAACGTGAATGCGACCCGGCTCCTTTAAGGGCGAGATTTCGGCCGGAGCTGCCGGTGGTTTGGGCGTGTAGGCGACAGGCTGGCGTCCGGGCTTGGCCACGGCTGGCTGGCTTTTTGCGGCTGACTGGACGTCCGGCTTCCCAGCTGCCGGCTGGGATTGGTGGCCCGACGGCTGTGGGCCAGGCACCTTTATTGTCTGCCCTGCCTTAAGTCCGGAGGTCCTCAATTCCGGATTGAGTTCGTTCAAATCCTCGATGCTCACATTGTATGAGCGCGAAAGGCTGTAGAGCGTCTGTCCCGCCTCGACCTTGACAAAATGGTACTCCTTCTTGCCTGCCTGCTGTCCAACGGCGGCTTGCCGACTGCCAAGTTCGCATTCGGTACAGGGTATCCATACGGTGTCGCCTACGGCAAGGTGATGAATGTCGGAGCGGAGGACGGCCTCATGCTCTTTGACACCGTAGGCTTTGGTTATGGAATAGACGGTCTGTCCGGGGCCGACTATATGGGCGTAACACTTCTTGCCATTGTGCATCACGACCGATGCCGTTTTCTCAACCTGCGCGATGAGCGGCACCGACAGGGCAAGGAACAATAGTAAAACAAACTTTTTCAAAACTGTTTCGTTTTTTCGATTTCAAAACTGGATGCTCGAAGTGCCTCACTCCCACTCTATCGTTGCCGGCGGTTTCGAACTGATGTCGTATACCACACGGTTTACGCCCTTCACGCGGTTGATTATCTCGTTCGACACTTTGGCAAGAAACTCGTAGGGCAGGTGGCTCCAGTCGGCGGTCATGCCGTCGACGCTCTCCACGGCCCGCAATGCCACGACACTCTCGTAGGTGCGTTCATCGCCCATAACCCCCACCGACTGTACTGGCAGAAGCATGCATCCGGCCTGCCACACCTTGTCGTAAAGCCCGTTGTCGCGCAACCCTTTAACGAATATGTCGTCCACATCCTGCAGTATGCGAACCTTCTCGGGTGTCACATCGCTCAGGATTCTGATGGCCAAACCTGGACCTGGGAAAGGATGACGGCCAATCAGCTCGTCCTTTATGCCCAGTTGCCGGCCTACGCGACGCACCTCGTCCTTGAAAAGGCTTCGGAGCGGCTCGACAAGCTGCAGTTTCATATAATCGGGCAGTCCGCCGACGTTGTGATGGCTTTTGATTGTCTGCGAAGGTCCTTTAACCGAGCTGCTCTCGATCACGTCGGGATATATCGTGCCTTGTCCGAGCCACTTGGCGTCGGTTACAAGTTTGGCCTCTGCGTCGAACACATCGATAAAGGTCTTGCCGATTCCCTTGCGTTTCTTTTCTGGGTCGGTGACACCGGCCAATACCGAATAGAACCGCTCTTTGGCATCCACACCCTTCACGTTGAGTCCCATGTCCCTATACGATTCAAGCACGGATTCGAACTCGTTTTTTCGCAACAGTCCGTTGTCGACGAAAATGCAATGCAGCCGGTGACCGATAGCTCGGTTCAGGAGCACCGCGGCCACAGTGGAGTCGACGCCGCCGCTCAGTCCCAAAATAACCTTGTCGGTTCCCACTTTCGCTTTCAGTTCGGCCACGGTGGTTTCGATAAACGATGCCGGTGTCCAGCCTTGCTCGCAGTGGCAGATGTCTACCACAAAGTTTTTTAGCAGCGTCAAACCGTCTGTCGAGTGGTGCACCTCTGGGTGAAACTGTATAGCATAGGTTTCCTCGCCGTCGATTTTGTAGCCGGCATATTTCACGTTTTCAGTCGAGCAGATGCAGGTATAACCCGCCGGCACAGTTTCGATTGTGTCGCCGTGGCTCATCCACACCTGGCTGCCGGTCGGCACACCTTTCAACAACGGCGATTGGGTGTCGGTCCAGCTGAGGTTGGCGCGACCATATTCTCGGATTTTCGACTGCTGCACATTGCCGCCTCCCCACTTGGCAAGATACTGCGCCCCGTAGCACACAGCCAAGAGAGGCAGTTTTCCCTTTATGTCCTTCATGTCGGGCACAGGGGCATCCACGGCGTTGCAGCTGTAGGGGCTGCCCGAAAAAATAACGCCCTTCACATCACCTGTGAGGGGCGGAATCTTGTTGAAGGGATGTATTTCGCAATAAACATTAAGCTCCCGCACCTTACGCGCAATCAGCTGAGTGTATTGAGAGCCAAAGTCAAGAATAAGTATCGAGTCCATATTGTTACAGATAAAAAGCGGTGCAAAGATACGAAAAATAACGTGATACGTAATTGTCGATTGTTGTTTGTGTCATTAAACACCGTCGAACATCCATGCCACTACGTCACCCCGCCGCAAACCGTCGGGCAAATAAAATGAGACGCACGTCCGCACGGCATCGTGCAAGACAGGCCTTATACGGCTTCATATCGCGTTCTACACAAAGAAGAGGCAAACGCCGCACACACTTACAATGGCACCAACGATCTCACGCAGTCGCACTTTTTGGTGAAACAGCAGCGCTGCGGGAGCGATGATGAGCACCGGCGTGAGGGCGAAAAGTGTCTGGGCTATGCCGGTCGAAGTGTACTGTGTGGCCAACAGCGAAGCGCTGACGCCCACAAACGGGCCGAATACCGTGGCGCCAAAGACGCACCACATAGCCCTGCGGTCGTGCACGGCATGGCGCAGACGCTCTGAGGCATGCTTGTCGAACAGGAAAGGGGCCACAACAAATCCAAACCAGCCCATAAGGGCTCGTATCATCGTGGCGGCAAAAGGCACAACCAGAAAAACTGGTATCGGGAGCAAAACGGCGGGCAAGGCTGCCTGAGGGTCGACCGACGATGCG
>CAJONE010000082.1 GCA_905235855.1 uncultured Bacteroidales bacterium | reverse complement strand
GTTGTGGGAAACACCCCAACACACGCCGCGAGCCGTGACCACAGTGTTGCCGTCGCCAGTCACATTACCACCGCAAGTGGCCGACGCTGTGGTGATGTCGCTGACCGTTGCGGTTGTGACAGACGGTAGTTCATACACTATTTCCTCGTCGGTGGTGAAGGTGCGCTCCTCGCCGTAGGCCGTGCCAGCAGCGTTGGTGGCGTAGGCTCGGACATAGTAGGTGGTGTTGTCCGTCAGGCCTGTGATGCTGCTGGTGAAACTGCCTGTGCCGCTGCCGTCGGTGGTGTGTTGGCCATCGATGGTCGGGTTGTGGGAAACACTCCAACACACGCCGCGAGCCGTGACCACAGTGTTGCCGTCGCCAGTCACATTGCCACCGCACGTGGCCGACGCTGTGGTGATGTCGCTGACCGTTGCGGTTGTGACAGACGGTAGTTCAAGCGGAGGCATTATGTTTGTGAACTCCAATATAATCAACTCGTCGTCGTACTGCAAGCGGGTAACGGGAGCGGAAATGGCATCGGGACACACGCCCGTGTACTGCATCTCATCGCCTGGATGAAACTCACCCACGGCTACTGCTTTCGTGGCAGATTCATGATTGGAAGACGGGAAATGACCGACACTTATAGCGTCAGCACCTCCGCTGCTTTTGTTCACCATTTTAATGGTGTAGTTATGCATAGGGGTGACCACATTGAGAAATGCCACCTGCGACTGTGCGAGTGTCAAGCCAATGCGGTATGATCCCACAGAAAGAATGCCTTCCCATGAGGCCTGCACCGTTCCATTAGTCCCGATAAGCCGCATCTTTACATTGCCTGACTCAACAAGGTTCAATACCGTTTCGGTGCGACCGTTGAATGGATTTGGGTAGTTCGGCAATAGGCCACCGTCAGCACCTGTGGTCTCGACAATACCTCCACTGCTATAGTTCAATATCAACGTAGTGTCACCATAGACAAGAGTCTGCTCCCAACCACGCGTAAGATTTGCCACACTTACTTCGGTGAAGGGATGATAGACATCACTACCAGCAGCACGTCCGGTGAACCTCACAGTCACAGACTGCGAAAAAAGATTGGCCACAAAAATCAGAGCCAACATAAACAGGGCAATGGTTTTTTTCATAACTTGCAAATTGATACGAATTGATGCTTGGATTTATTGAGTTTGGTTTTTCCGGCTGTTTGATTTGATACTTGCTAATCAGAAATCCGTTCTCATTTTTCAAATTGGCGATGTTTTCTTCCATCTGCGAAAGCGTTTCTTGCTTTTCGACTCACAAACAATGCATTAAACCGCTCGCCTCCCCCCGATAAACTATTGATATACAAGCTACTACAAACCACCTTAAACATAAGTGCACAAAAAAGACGTTTGACATAGCATATGCAAATATACACTTTTGTATCAAATATTTGCCGTTTTTTGTAATTTTGCAATGGCAAATTGCGGATTGCAAATTCCGTCCAAAACTATAACACCATGATATCATTCCTAATCGCAGTCGTACTTCTCGTACTTGGATATTTGCTCTACTCTAAAGTTGTGGAGCGCATTTTGCGTATCGACCCTTCAAGGCCCACACCCGCCGTGGCGCACCCCGACGGTGTGGATTACGTGCCGATGAAGCCGTGGAGAATTTATCTCATCCAATTTTTAAACATAGCAGGCGTGGGGCCGATCTGCGGCGCCATTATGGGGGCACAGTTCGGCACAGCATCGTTTATCTGGATAGTGTTCGGCTGCATCTTCGCCGGAGCGGTACACGACTTCATCTCCGGCTTCATAAGCTTACGTCAGGATGGTGCGTCGCTGCCCGAAATTCACGGCAAATATCTGGGCAACGCAATGAAGCAGGTAATGCGCGGATTCACCGTGATACTGATGATTCTCGTCGGAGCCGTCTTCGTCAATACGCCCGCCGTGCTTTTGCACGACAATTTCACTCCCAACTGGAATGTATTTATTTGGGTGGCCATAATATTTGCCTACTACCTAATAGCCACTCTGCTACCGATCGACAAGCTGATTGGGCGACTGTATCCTGTGTTCGGCTTTCTGCTTTTGGGCATGGCCGTGGCGATAGTGGTGGCGTTTGTGGTCTACAAACCCGAAATGCCGGAGGTGTGGCAAGGGCTGCATAACGCACACCCTGATGCCGAGCACAACCCGATATTCCCGATGATGTTCATCTCGATAGCATGTGGCGCGATAAGCGGTTTCCACGCCACACAGTCGCCACTCATGGCTCGCTGCATGACCAACGAGCGGCAGGCACGCCCTATTTTCTACGGCGCTATGATTACCGAAGGCGTTGTGGCTCTCATCTGGGCAGCCGCCGCCACGATATTCTACCACGACCCTATACTGGCGCAGAAAACGATGGACGACGGCCATCCCTTGGGCGGCAACGCTATGGTGGGTGTTATCGCCAACGAGTGGTTTCACCCAGTAATTGCCACCATCTGCATCCTCGGCGTGATAAGCGCCGCCGTGACGAGCGGCGACACCGCCCTGCGCTCGGCAAGGCTGATAGTGGCAGACTTTATGCATGTGGACCAGAAGCCCATTGCAAAACGCCTGCTGGTGGCACTGCCGGTATTTGTGATAGCCGCTGCACTGCTGGTGTTCTCGCTGGTCGACAAAACAGGATTCGACTACATCTGGCGCTATTTCTCTTGGGCCAACCAAGTGCTTGCCACCGTAACCCTTTGGGCAGCGAGCGTCTTTCTGCGCCGTTCGGCAAAAGGTCTATGGTATATGATCTCTTACATCCCTGCACTGTTTATGACAATGGTGACGGCATCGTTCATCTTCGTGGCCGAGAAAGAAGGTTTCGGAAGCCTTATGCCGCGATGGCTCGGATACTCGTTGGGAGGAATTGTGACAGCGGCGACAGGCACTGTGTTCATGCTATTGAGTCGAGGCAGAAAAAAGAAAGAGAACGTTAACCAATGAGTGCATATTGAAACAAATATGCGTCAATCAACGTAATATTATAAATAAATCGTAATTTTGTAATCCAAAAAATTCATCAAATGAAAAAGAATATAGCAATCGTTTTTGTTCTTCTGATTGCCGCGACCGCTCTGGCAGCCAACAAACCGAAGAAATGCTCGCGCGAGGAGCTTGGCATCCACGGCGATGCCATCTACATGCTTGAGTTCACCTACAACCTGCACGGCGGAAAGAACGGCGGCAAACAACTGGTGTGTCTCGACTCGGTGGTGTTCGACTCGCGCGGAAACCTGCAAGACAAGTACCGCCGCAACAACGGCAAATACACATGGTTCTCGTACTATTTCGACGTGAACGGCTACTCACTGGGTTGGAACGAATATGACAAGAACAACGTACTCACTGCCCGCACAGCCTATCTCAACGACAACAACGGCAACTGCATTGAGCGCACCGCTTACATCAACGGACACATGACCAAACGCGAATCCTCGCGCTACGAGAACAACCGCCTCGTTGAGGAGCAAAGCTACGACGACAACGGCTCGATGACCGAAAAACGAGTGCTGAAATACGACAACCAGGGCAACAACACCGAAACCGAATTCTACGGACGCGACGGAGAGATATACCAAAAATACATCTACAAATACGATGCAAAAGGCAACCGTGTGGAGTGGCGATTCTACGATGCCGACGAGTTTCTCGTGGCTCTGACTACCTACTACTACGACGAGCACGACAACCTGATTGAGGAGAGCTCGTTCAACTACGACGAACACCTCAACTGGAAGCACACTTACATCTACGAGTATGACGAGGAGGACAACTGGGTGCGCAAGACCGTTTACCGCAACGGCACCCCCTACCAAGTGATTGAGCGCGAGATTGCTTTCCCGGTGTATTGAAATAGTTTGCCTATGGAGACAGTACAGATAATTCCAAAGGCCAAAATAAGATAGTAGAAAAGCCTGCCTCGCGGCAGGCTTTTCTCATTTTTACCAACTTCAATCACTATAGCTTACGAACTCACCGTTCTTGTCGAACACCATCTCGATGTCGCTATTCAACTCTACCTCGATTTTTTTTCGCTCTTTGGATATTTTTACGGTAAACTGACCGGCATGCTTGCTGACGATATATTCGTTGATGGCCTGTGGAATAATGGCCGTCGGCACACCATCGACATCATGGTCTTCAACTTCGTCCCACTCGCCTTTGCGAGTGAAATCGACCTTGGCACCGTCGCTGAAGCGAACCTCATACTCATTATCAGTCACGTGACGGTCGTGATAAATTACGGCAATCTGCTTGTCGGAAAAATGAGTATTTACAAATGTTTGCGCTGATTCGGGCAAGGCATTGAACTCAATAACCTTTTTAGCGTCATCATCGCAAGAGGCCAGCGACACTGTAACAAAGAGCATGGTCGCAATCAAGAAAAATTTTTTTTTCATAGGTTTATTGTTTTTGAGTTGGAAAAAATCACTTTATCAACATATTGAAAACTCACTACGGCCAATAAAAGTATGTCAGCAACAATTCTTAAGCAAGCAAACGGTTAGAAAAGAGCCATCTGTCGTACACCCCGAAGACAGTGACGCTGATACGGACAAGTATATGGATAGAGGCAATGCTGGCCCGTGGGAGTATCGGGTTCGGCATTGGCACGGACGATGGTCTTCATCTCGGCAATATTGGCGGCTATGCGGTCGCCCTCGGCAGCAAGATCGGCTGTGAGGTCGACGACGACAAAGCGGTTTTCTGAATTATCAGAGTAATCAGAATAATCTGAATATTCCGAGGACTCCGATGGGGAATTGGCATACACGATGCTGAAACTGCGGATGTGACGACAGTGCGAGATGACGTAGTGCTGCAGGGCGGCGTCACGGCGGTAGGTGTCGCTAAGGGTGGTACCTGACTTGACCTCGAAGATGTCGAGGCTGCCATCGTCGAGCCGGCAGACCACGTCGGCAAGCACAAGAACCTCATCGTACAAAAAACCAGCTTCGAAAAGCACTACCGAACGAGCAGAGTCGAGCAACTGAGCCGTGCGTTTAGGGTAAGCATCCACATTGCGCTTCAGCTCGGCGCTGAGGTCGACGCCGTCGGGGAATGTAGCCTTGAAGTCGCGCTCGAAGTCACGTCCACGGTCGAAGCGGCGCATCTGCTCGGCGGTGTAGCGTGCCAGACGCGGCTCGTGGACATCGAGCCACAGCGCCCGCTCGCACTGCAGGCCACGTATATACTTGCTCTTGCTCAGCAGATGGCTCATTGCTCAAACCGGATTAGTCTGATTGGTCTGAATAATCTGATTATTCAGAATAATCATACACTCGTCGACCGTGCTTACCGCCACCAGACCGGCGGTAACACGCAGCAGACCCTCGTCGCGCATGACATCGAGCTGGGCGAGAAAGGGGTTGTAGTAACCACCAAGGTTCAATAATATCATCGGCTTGTCAAGGTGGTGCAATTGGTTGGCCACCATGACCTCGAGCACCTCGTCGAGAGTGCCGATGCCGCCTGGGAGAGCGACAAAAGCGTCGCTGTGGGCGATGAGGTATTCCTTGCGCGCGGCGAGTGTGGCTACGCGGACAAGCTCGCTAACGGGCTGCGATTGGATAATTTCGCTGCTGAAGAAGGTGGGGATGACACCCACCACGCGGCCGCCTTCATGCAATGCCGCACTGCTCGTGACACCCATCAGCCCGAGGTTGCTGCCGCCGTAGAGCAGCATGTGGCCGCCGCGGGCGATGGCGCGGCCAAGCTGCCGAGCGGCCTCTATGATTTGTTCGCTGTGCGGGAGCGACGCCCCGCAGAAGACTGAGATGTGCATTGTGTCTGTGTTTTTGTGTTGTTGTCAGAACACGCGGTCGCCGTTCTTCACCGGGTGGGTGGGGCGCAGGAGGACGACACCCTGGGCGGAGTCGGTGCCAAGGATGCGCACCTCGCTCTTGACGGAGCCGATGTGCATCGGCTGCAGGTTGACGCAGCACACCACCTGCGTGCCTACGAGGTCGTCGGGAGTGTAGAGGGCGGTGATTTGCGCCGACGATTTCTTCAGCCC
>CAJONE010000081.1 GCA_905235855.1 uncultured Bacteroidales bacterium | reverse complement strand
AGGATGCCGCCCTGCGCGAGGTGGCCGAGGAGACTGGGTTGCAGCACTTCAAAATCGTGACACATGCCGTGGAGACCTACCACCTTTACAACATCTACGGCCCCTGGACCGCCAAATGCACCCACTGGTTTGTGATGCAGTCTCTGGGCAACACCGCCACCACCCCACAGGCCGACGAGGGCATAACGCGTGCCGAATGGATACCGTTCAGCAACGTTCGGGCTACGCTAAGCAACTCCTACCCCACCATCAGGCTCGTCTGGAACAAGATTGAGGGGCTTCATGCACATCAAGTCGCTGCCTCGGCCTGTACTGGTGACGTTGCAGAGATTTGACCGATTTTTCGCCCCCAACACCATCACCAACCGCAATCCGCCTTTATCTATTCAATTTGTTGATAACTTTGGTTACATTTGCTTTTTTACGCCACCCATCAAATCATTAGTGTATAACAACTTGCAGCATATACCACGATAGCCTACACAACAAATCGTCACTATACTTATCAACAAGTTATGAACAAATACCATTTAATAAATTATCTTAAAACACACCGGAGAGCATAAAAGAAGTAGTACCTTTGCAACGTCGAAAAGCGTAAGTCACCAATCAATATCCATGTTATGAAAAAGAAATTAGCGGCAGCCATAGCCCTTATTGCAATTCTGATCGTTGCAGCGGCCTGCGAGTCAACCCACCGCACATGTCCCGCCTATCGTGGATCGGTGGTAGAAAACGTGCAGCAGTAGCCAAACGCGCATTTTTCACAGTTTTTTTTGAAGAGGATGTGGAAACATCCTTTTTTTGTTTAGCGCAGGGTTCCGCAACCACCTCCAGCCTGTCTGCCGACAGGCTGATCTTGTCTGTAAACCAGCACCCCCTCTCCAAAACCACCTTGTCAAAGACCGACAGTTGTTGCCTAATCACCGGTCACTATTCACATATTCATTTTTTTTTGTTACTCTTTTGAATATTCTAACAAACCAACACTTATTTCCTAATAATTGATTTACAATACTTTCCGAAACAAGCGGTATGCAATGGCGTTCGTTTTTGCCCTTTGCCTTACCGCAGGGTTGCAAGCCGAGCGCGGCAACTATACGGTAGGTTCCGGTACTGGTACGACCAACGAAGCACCCGTAAACAACACTTTCCGCAACCCGTTTACCGAGATTATCTACCGTGCATCATATATAAACTCGCGTCCGGGCAGGGTGGAGTCAATCAGCTTCAAATATGCTTTCGACGTGATAATGACCGAAAAACCAGCGGTGACGATATATCTCGCAAACACCACCGTCGAGGAGTTCGAAACGGCACGCGCCTGGCAACTCGACAACCTGCAACGAGTCTACACCGGCGCATTCAACTGCCACGAAGGATGGAACACACTGGAGTTTGACACCACGTTTTTCTACACCGGCAACAACCTGCTGGTGGTCATCGACGACTATTCGGGCAGCTACGACGGCGAGGCCTACAAATTCTATTTCACACAGAGTTGGGGCAACACGGTGCTGCGAACACAGAACGACAACGGCGACTGGTCTGTTGGGCGCTGGCTGCAGCAAGTGGTTCACCTGCAGGGATAACTGTCGGGCGCAAGACCAGACATACAGCTCTGCATCGACGTGAGTTGCAACGACCTGAATCACCCACATATAGAGTTGGACGACTGCCCTCTGCTGCACGGCGAACATTATGTTGTTTCGTCAACGGTCACGGGTGGCACACCGCAATACTTGTACTACTGGACTGGCGACTACAACGGACGCACACCCGATGCCAACGTGCAGAGCGACGGCACCTGCACTGCCTACCAGTTGCAGCTGATGGTAATTGATGCGATGGGTTGCACCGACACGGCTTGGCGCAACTTTGTCACAGTAGATGAGCTGCCGCCCAATGTGCAGCATCCCGAAACGCACACCGCCAATGCAATACCACTCGGAAAACAATGTCTTTACACGATGCGTAAGGTGCAGCGCCGCGGCTCGGTCGAAGTGCTGCGTTGATTGCGCGCGGTGGGTTTGGCTGCGGCTTACGGCTTCACTTGCCACTCTTGCGGCGGTTGCAGTCGCGGCAGAGCATCTGGCAGTTGTCGGCCACCGTGTGCCCTCCCTGACACCACGGCTTTATGTGGTCGGCCTCCATCTCACTCTCTTCAAAGTGTTTTCCGCATACGGCACAAATTCCGTTTTGTCGCTCATATACCTCGCGTCGCATATTTTGGTCGAACGCACGGATGTCCAGGTGCTTCTCGTCGCCATCCATAACATACCAGTATATGCCACTTTTGTTCTTCACGTCGCTGTCTTTCATCAGCCGCTTCACCTGCTCGCGCAACTCGGTCTCTTTGAAGGAGTCGTCGCGGTGCAGATTGTACATCTCGCCCCACTGTACGCCTTTCATCTCCTTGCGCTTCTCGGTGAAGTGGGTCTGCACCCAATGGATGACATCTTGATAGTACTGCCACAGTTCATCACAATCGGCATCGTGCTGGTGCTGCGCCATATATTCCTCAATCTTGCCTTTACTTATCCATTTCAGGACAGTTTCCAGATAGGCTTGGCGTATGGGTGAGCCGCTCATATAGTCGCTGCCCAGCTGGTAGGCCACGCAGCCCGTCTTGCTGAAGCGCCGCTTGGCCTGCGTCACCCACGGGCCGCTGTAGATGGCGTTGCGCAACTCCTGGTCGGTCAGCTTCTCGCCCGCAATGTTGATGATGCGGAACCAGTCTAACTGCTCGTCGGCAGAGCCTTCGCAGATGTATATCTGCAACTCGTAGTCCAATATGCGGTTCTTCTGTACTTGGCTCAGGTTGTCGAACCCACGCAGGTCGTTGTCGAACCGCATCATATATTCGCCCCACACATACTGGCAGATGCTGATGGTGCGCTGTTGGCCGTCGAGCAGTTCAAAGTTGCCCTCTTCGTTGCGCACCCAGTACATCACGTTCAGCGGGAAACCTTTCCACACCGTATCCATAACGGCGTTGCGCTTCTGCGCGTCGTAAACGAATTCGCGTTGATATTTGGGGCGAATGTTCAGTCGGCCGCCATAGCCTACGATGCCCTCTTCGGTGGCACTGTTGTCGGCATAGCCATCCACCAAGTCGCGGATGGTCACTTGTGTCAGTTCTATCTTCATTTCTTTCTGCGAATTAGTATGCGTGAATAAAGGTCTTTCCCGTTCAGTGTTGGTTTGGCCAGGTCGAACACTGAATCGCAACCGTGGTTCAAGACCCCCACAATATCAAATTGGTCAGGGCAATACTTGTCCATAAAAGTAATGGGTACCCCCATAAGGCCATCATAGTCACAAGGGATATCTACGACTTTGTCAATATTGATTGCATCAAAGTAATCATAATGTTGATATGTATTGGAATTATAATGCTTCCATAAGTCAATCCCTTCATGTCGTTTCTTATGATCTAAATTGGTGTACCAGCAAATATTCCCAAGGCTTCTCCATTTTTGTCCATTCTCGTCTTGCCAATATCTCGTCTCTCTTGCTTCGTAGTAACTTGGTACTTGAAAACTCATATCTCCCATTTTGTGGCCTAACCATATCTGGTTTCTCATCAGCAAAGGGAATATCTCTTTATATTTGAGGGCGTTTTGGCCGCCAATAATCAGAAATTTTTTCTCATACTTCACCAGTTGCGCCACATATTCACGGAAGAGAGAGAATGGCGGGTTAGTACAGACAATGTCAGCCTGTTTCAAGAGTTCCACACACTCCGCGCTACGGAAGTCGCCGTTGCCTTTCAGTCGTGATAGGACGTTCTTGTCGTTCTGCAACAGATACGCTACGTCGCTTAGGTTCACCGCGCCGTCGCCATTGTAGTCGTCCACCTCGGTTATCTCCACCTTGTAGGCAATCTTTTTGGGTTCGCTGTCGGGTGTGTCGAACTGCAGCAACAATTCGTTGCCCATTACGGGCGAACCGTCGTAGCAAGTGGCGATGAGTTTCTTCAGCCCAAGGCTGTTGAAGTTCAAGGCAAAATACTTGAAGAAGTTGCTTTCGTAGGGGTCGTCGCAGTTGCAGAACACCACCTTGCCGCGAAAGTGGTCACGGTAGTGTTTCAATTCACTGCTGATATCGTCTATCTGTGTGTAAAACTCATCCTGCTTGGCCTTCATGGCCGCGTTGAGGCTTCGGTTTCCTGCCATTGGTAGTTTTGTCGTTGTGCATTGCTATCAATCGGCGAGGGCGATAAAAAAAAAGCGTGAGCTTCTTATCGCGTACCAAGGCAACCCGGCAAGGAGACCTTTCAACTCCTAAGAAACTCACACAATGTGCGAGCATACTATATGGAGTTGATGTCTCCGTCTGCACGGAAACCTCACTATCATTCGGTGTCTTATCTCCAAAAGAACTTTGCCGGGTTTTTCGGTCGACGCGAAATAATAGTAATGCTATGTTAAAAATCGGTGTTTCGGGGCGGCACGCTCTCGCCGCCTTCTAACGGTATGCAAAATTACAACTTTTTTGAGAAACGCGCGCATTATCAACGCTGCCATTCGTTTTGTGCCACCACTCATCAAAAAAATCAGATCACTCCGATTATTCAGTTCTCTCCGATTACTCCGAAAAAAAACGGGGCACGGACACTGCCGCACCCCGCTCACAAATGTCGTTTTTATAAACGATTTCTCTTATCACTCACAATCTCATCCTATCTTCTCGTTCACCATCTTGATCAGTTCCGCCTCTTCCTTTATGGCAGCTGCCTCTATGTCGGCGGCTTGCTTCAGGATGTCGTTCTTGAAAGCCTCGTCTTTGAGGCTCGACGCGTTTATCTTCACGTTCAGGTGCGCTCCCATCACCGCGCTGCGCGCCGCCAAAGCTCCCACGCCCCCGTCGGTCACACTGTTCGGATTGCCATACTCAATCATCGCCCTCACTATCTCGAATGCCTCAAACGATTTCTGCATCGTCTTGAACGGCACTTCGGTGGCGAACTTTGTAGCCTCCTGTATGGCCGCGCTGCGCGCCGCCTTCTCGTCGTCGGTCTTCTTGGGCAGTGCGAAAGCGTCCATAATCCGGTTAAAGGCGTTGGTGTCCTCGTCGACCAAGTGCAGCAGCTCGTCTTTCAATGCCTGCCCCTTAACCGCTATGTCACTGTATTTTTCCCACTCCTCGTCGTAGGCCGCCTTGCCGCCCGTGAGGTTGGCCACCATGGTGCCCAGCGATGCGGCGAGGGCACCCATATAGGCGCTCACCGAGCCGCCGCCCGGTGCCGGACTGTCGGAGGCCGTCTCGTCGCAAAAGCCCTTGCAGGTGAGGTCGACCAGCTTCTTGCGACTCTGGTCCTCTATAAGGAACTCTATGACCTTTTCCCTCGGGTTGAACGGCTTGAGGTCGTCGAGTCCCATCGACTTGATCGCGATTTTCATTATCTCCTCCTCGCTCACGCCCAAGCTGCGCTGCTGCTTGTTGAGATAGTATTTGCCAGCGTCGATAAGCACTTTCTTCGGTATCAGGCCAACGATTTCGCAACCCGTCACCCGCACCCCGCGGTTGGCTGCGCAACGGCACACTTCGTCGAAACATTTGTGCACCGGTGCCACTGCGATACTGGTTATATTCATCGACACCTGCGCAATGCCGTAGTCCTCGATATACCAGCCTATGGCCTTCGTGCCTTTCAGCGTTCCGGGAATCATTATAGGGTTGCCGTTGGCGTCTTTCATGGGTTTGCCCGTCACCTTGCCGCCCTCACGTTGCGGACGTCCCTTCTCGCGCACGTCGAACGCTATGGCGTTGGCACGGCGCGTCGACGTGGTGTTGAGGTTATAGTTTATCGCAATCAGAAAATCGCGTGCACCCACCTGCGTGGCCCCCGTCTGTGCCACATGGTCGTTCCACTCGTTGGGACCGAAGTCCGGTTTCCACTCGTCAGTGCCCAGACGGTTCTGCAACGACTCGTATTCCCCTTTGCGGCAGTAGGCCAGGTTTTTGCGTTCGGGTTTGTAGGCCGCACTCTCGTAGCAGTAGATGGGTATGCCCAACTCCTGAGCAAGCTGTTTAGCTTGGCCCACCTCGAGCTCGTCGTATTCGTTGAGGACGTATTGCCACTGCAGGCGCGGGTATTCCCGCCCCTTTGATTGCTTCAGGTCTTGGAGTTTCCTGATGTT
>CAJONE010000080.1 GCA_905235855.1 uncultured Bacteroidales bacterium | reverse complement strand
ACGGTTTCGAGTGTGTCGGGTGTGGGGAAGGTGTCGCCGGCGTTGAGAAAGAGCACATAGTCGCCGGTGGCACGGCTCATGGCGCGGTTCATGGCATCGTAGAGACCTTTGTCGGGCTCCGAGGCTATGCCCACGTCGGGAGCGTCTTCTGCGTCGAGGCAAAGTTGCTGGTAGGCCTTGGCCATTTGCAGCGTGTCGTCAGTTGAGCATCCGTCCTGTATGATGTGCTCCACATAGGCATACGACTGTTGGCGCACGCTGTCGAGTGTGCGTTGCAGGGTCTCGGCGGCATTGTAGGTGCAGGTGATGATGCTGAACTTAATCATAGGAGATAGTTTTGCCGGGCGAGTGCCTCGGTGTAGATGTCGATATAGCGCAGGGCTACGCTCTGCTGCGAGTAGGCGGCATGCACTTTTGCCACAGCCTGTCGGCTCAACTCGTCGTAGCCGGCATTGTAGAGCACGTGGCTGATGCCTTGTGCCAGGTCGTCGGCGTCGCGGTAGCGGGCCACATAGCCGTTTCTCAGGTGGTCTATTTCTTCGGGTATGCCGCCCACGTTGAATCCCACGCAGGGCACACCGCAGGCCATCGCCTCCATGATGGTGTTGGGCAGATTCTCCGAGAGCGACGGCATGACGAACACGTCGGCAGCATTGTAGGCATCGACGATGGTTGCGGGGTCGTTGATGTAGCCGAGCGGATAGACGGGCAGCGAGAACCGTGTTTCCAACTCCTCGGCATGTCCGCCAAGAATGACGACAGCCGTGTCGCTTGCCGTCTCCGGCCGCTGTTCCACAAGTTTTTTGCAGGCCTCGACGAGGTAGGACATACCTTTGTTCTCGTTGGTGACGCGCTGCGAGACGAAAAGCATGAGCCGCCGGTCCTGTGGCAGTGCGAGCCGTTGCCGTGCCTCGCTTTTGTCGGTAGGCCGGAATGCACGGGTGTCGATGGGGTTGGGTATGTTGTAAATGGTTTTTCCCTTGAGCAGTCCGCTGCGACGCGCCTCGTCAGCAAGCCATCTGCTGCATGTCACAAACGTCACGTCGCCCCTTTCGTAGAGTTCCTTTTTCTTTGTCCACGTCTTTGCAGAGAGGTCGGTCGCGCTGCCGTTGCCCGGCAGGTATCTGCATCTTCCGCACTTCTGCTTGAATCGCTGGCAGCCCATAGGCAGGTGACAGATGCCCGTGGCGGGCCAACTGTCGTGCATGGTCCACACCACCGGCTTGCCCGAGTCGAGTATCTTGCCGATGGTCTTCAGCGAGAGCATGCCCTGGTTTATCCAGTGCAGGTGTATGACGTCGGCCTCGCGGAACTCGGGCAGTCGGGTTATGTCGTTGCCTGTCGAGGCGGTGTCGATGTCGAACAGGTGCTTCCGTCTGAAGTGCAGCCGCAGGAATATGCCCCAGCGTTCCCACAGAAAATGCCATTGTGGACGCCACGAATGTTTCAGCCCGACCACCGAGAGGCTGGCCGTTTCCTTCTCGCGCACCAGCATCTTCGCCTTTGCGCCGTTGTTGTTCAGCGCCTCCAGCAGCCGTCCTGCCGCAACGGCAGCACCGCCGCTGCGCTCGCTCGTGTTGACTATCAGTATTCGCATATTCTGTTTCTCTGCCTGCAAAGATTCTAAGCCTTATAAAAGACAGTGCAAAGATAGTGCAAAATTTCGAAAATGCAAATTTATTTGAAACTTTCCGGCAGGCATGTTCATGGTCTGTGATGCCGAAACCGATGCAGGTAGTGTTGTTTACAAGCAATATTTGCTATATTGCAAAAGTGTCAATATGTCGCGTTTTGATGTTAAAAAGTTTACAAAATGCAAGAAAATGGTAGTAAAACTAAACAAAATGAAAGAAAATTGAATTTATTTTTGAAAAACAACGGCAACTCGTCACCTTGTGTTTCTTTTTGTCATACCTTTGCATCGTGAACGGTTCACATAAAACATTTCTAATTCAATTAAAGGTATTAAGTTATGAAAAAGATTGAAGCAATCATTCGTAAGACCAAGTTCGGTGAAGTGAAGGCTGCCTTGCTGTCTTCAGACATTGACTGGTTTGAGTATCATGATGTGCACGGCATCGGGCAGAGCCGTCAGGAGCGAATCTATCGTGGAGTGCAATATTCTACCGATGTCATCGAGCGCGTGGCTCTGAGCATTGTCTGCCGTGACCAGTTTGTGGATCCTACGGTGAAGGTCATCTTGAAAGTTGCCCACACGGGTGAGATAGGCGACGGTCGCATCTTTGTCAGCGATGTGATAGACACCTGGTCGATCCGGACGGGCGAGAATGGCGACACCGTGCTGAGGGATAAGAAGTAAGAGTAAGACAACACAAAAACGTAAATATATATAATTAAATTAAGGTATGAAAGATTTGTTTTTAACAGTAGCGACAGACAACATCAGTGGTGTTGACACGTTATGGGTGCTGCTCGGTGCCATGTTGGTTTTTTGGATGCAGCCGGGCTTTGCGCTGGTTGAGGCGGGCATGACCCGTTCGAAGAACACGGCGAACATATTGATGAAGAACTTCTGCGACTTCATGTGTGGCAGCGTGCTTTTCTGGATAGTCGGCTTCTCGATCATGTTCGGTGCTGACCATCTGGTTGTTGGATGGGACGGATTCTTTTTCCGTTCAAACGGCGGAAACGACAACCTGCCGGTGTCTGCCTTTTTCATTTTCCAGACCATGTTCTGTGCCACGGCGGCCACCATCGTCAGTGGAGCCATGGCCGAGCGTACCAAGTTTTCGAACTATCTCATCTACTCTGTGCTCATCTCTGCTGTCGTCTATCCTGTCAGCGGACACTGGGGTTGGGGCGGCGGCTGGCTGTCCGAACTCGGCTTCCACGACTTCGCCGGCTCTACCATCGTACATGCCTGCGGCGGTATGCTGGCCTTGGCAGGTGCCCTGGCACTCGGCCCGCGCATAGGAAAGTACGACGAGAAACGTCGCAGCCATGCCATCCCGGGACATAACCTGGCGTTGTGTGCCCTCGGCGTGTTCTGCCTGTGGGTAGGCTGGTTCGGGTTCAACCCCTGTTCGGAACTCAGCATCACGGGCGAGAGTGCCATCCACTCGGCTCATGTGTTTGTGACGACAAACATGGCGGCAGCCACCGGAGGCCTTGCTGCGCTGGTCTACACATGGCTGGTCGACGGAAAGCCTTCGCTCTCGATGGTGTGCAACGGCATCCTGGCAGGACTTGTCGGCATCACGGCAGGCTGCGACTGTGTCGACGTGTGGGCGGCAGCCGTCATTGGTGTCATCACCTCGGTCATCATGTGCTGGAGCGTTTCCTTCATCGACAAGAAACTGCACATAGACGACCCTGTGGGTGCCATCAGCGTTCACGGTGTCGGCGGAATCGTCGGAACCATTCTCACGGGCGTGTTTGTCAATCCCGAACTGAACGGGACTCACACCACCGTGCTGATACAGACCGTCGGCGCACTGGCCGTCTGTGCCTGGGCCTTCGGCATGGGACTCGCCATCTTCTACGGACTGAAGCACACCATCGGACTGCGATGCAACCGCCGTATCGAGGAAGAGGGACTGGACATCTACGAGCACGGAGAGAGTTGCTACAATTAGTTTCCGGTTTCCCACACATTATATATAATATATACTTACCAAAATTCACAATGATATGAAAAAGATGATATTCTCGGCAATGCTCCTGGCAGCAGGGTCTGCCACCATTGCACACGCACAGGAAAAGATAGAGACAACCATCTCGGGCGACATCGTGAGCCAATACATCTGGCGCGGACAGGACCTCGGCAGCGTGTCGCTGCAACCCACGCTGGGCATTGGCTGGAAAGGTCTGTCGCTGTCGGCATGGGGAAGCGTCGGTCTGAGCGATTCGGACGACACCAAGGAGTTTGACCTGACGGCGTCATACGCTGTCGGCTCACTGACCGTCGGTGTCACAGACTACTGGTTCGACTCGCCCGAGAAGCGTTACTTCCTCTACAGTGCCCACCGCACCAGCCATCTGTTCGAGGCTTTTGCACAGTACGACCTCGGCTTCTTGTCGGCGGCATGGTACACCAACTTTGCCGGCAACGACGGCGAGAACAAAAGCGGCCACCGCGCCTACAGCAGTTACTTCGAACTGAATGCGCCGTTCCGACTGGCCGGTGTCGACTGGACGGCCACGGCGGGTGCCGTTCCCTATGCCACCACGCTGTACGAAGCATCGGGGTTTGCCGTGACCAACCTCGCCCTGCGGGCCGACAAGGACATCCGTATCACCGATTCTTTCACGGTTCCCGTCTTCGGGCAAATTGTCGGAAATCCCTGTTCGCAGAAAGCCTATTTCGTCTTTGGCGTCACGTTGCGCCCATAGAGACCTGACGTGACCGTAGCAGAAACAGACGGGCAAGGGTATGAAAACTGCACACTGCACGCAACTTGCAGAAAATGAAGCCGATGCAGACTTGACGTATATCAAGAAAAATGCAGGTTTTTCGTATAAATCGTAGAATTGTTTGCGCACACGGCGAAAAAGTATTACCTTTGCACTCGTTAAAGTTAATAGATTGTTTAGGTTAGTAGTAATAGATTTAGGTTTTTAGTTAATTCTTAGGTTAATTGTAAAGATTGTTTACAATTGGACAATGGCCGCCGTGAGGCACCCATTTGTTACAGAAAATTCAGTGGAATGAAAATAGAGCACTGCAGTTCGAAATGAATTGCGGTGTTTTATTTTGTGTTCCTGCCGATGTCAGGCCTGCCTGTCCGCAGGTGCCGGCCTTGTGTTCCCGCCAGTCTTGCTTTTTCGCTTGCCGATGTCGCGTCTGTATTCCTTTCAGTCTTGCTTTTGTTGCTTGCCGATGCAGGGTCTGTGGAGTTTCCGCCGACTGCTGGCCGGAAACCGCTGATGCAAGGTGCCGTCACGCGCCCGCGATGCGAAAAACATCTTCCTGTAAGGCGGACGACAGGCTTTCACGATGCAACGGACAAACTTTCACAAAGTAATATAATATATATTACTGAGTAAAAGTATATATATTACTAAGTAATATAATATATATTACCGAGTAAAAGTATATATATTACTTTGTGAAAGTTTGTCCGTTGCATCGTCATGGCTTTTCTTTCGGCCGATGGAGGGGTGTGAAGTGTCCAAAAGGCGGTTTTGCCGATTTCTTTCGACAGACGTTTTGACTTAGGTCAAGAATGGACGGATTTTTGCGATTAAAAGCCAAAAATGTTTGCGCACACGGAAATCTTGCCGTACCTTTGCATCGTCAAAAGGTTAATAGATTGTTTAGGTTAGTAGTAATAGATTTAGGTTTTTAGTTATTTGGTTTAAGGTAACTTGACAGATTGTTTAACAGGATGACACTGGACACCGTGAGGTATCCATTTGCCAGAAAAAAGGATTTTTAGTTAAACATAGTTTTTTAGCACCGTCGCTCGTTGAGAGTGGAGGTGCTTTTTTTTGTTGGTTGCCTATTGTTTTCTGGATTCTTTTTGCTATTTTTGCACCTGCTATTATTATATAATAAGGTGAAACGATGAAGATTTTTGCAATAGGAATGAATTATGTCGAGCACAATAAAGAACTCGAAAATGCGTTATATAAACCAGAGGCACCTGTGGTTTTCACGAAGGCGGACTCGTCTTTGCTGAAAAGCGGCAAGCCGTTCTTCGTGCCCGACCACCTCGGCCGCATCGACTACGAGGCCGAAGTCGTGGTGCGCATCAACCGTCTTGGCAAGAACATTGCCGAGCGGTTTGCCCGTCGCTACTACGACGCGCTGACGGTGGGCATCGACTTCACCGCCCGCGACCTCCAAAACCAATGCAAGGCCAAAGGCCATCCTTGGGAAATCGCCAAGGCATTCGATTATTCGGCTCCGATAGGAAAATTCAAGAAAATCAGCGAATTGAAAAGTGTTGACGATATTTCCTTTGGCATGAAACTCAATGGCGAATGGGCGCAGCAAGGCCATAGCCGCGACATGATTTTCGGCTTCGACAGAATCATCTCCCATGTCTCCCGTTTCGTCACGCTAAACGAGGGCGACTGCATCTTCACGGGCACGCCGCAAGGCGTTGGAGAGGTGCATGTCGGCGATGTGCTGGAGTTGTTTTTTGAAGACGAGCCTATGTTTAAGTTTGAAATCAAATAAATGATAATCAATAAATTAAAACTATGAAGAAACTCTTTTTGATGTCGCTGCTCGCAGTGGCCTTTCAACTTTCCGCCCAGCCTCTTTGGCTGC
>CAJONE010000079.1 GCA_905235855.1 uncultured Bacteroidales bacterium | reverse complement strand
GTCGGCATATTTTGCAGCTGCATAGTTAAGTGTGAGGGCAGCGAAAAAATTGAAGAACTGTCGCCCCAGCGATGGCAATCCGCCGTGGAGAATCTCGTTGTAGCAGCGGAGCGTGGGCCGGAAGTTGCGGAGCGAGATGTGCACACTGTCGGCGCGGGTGGTGCCCCACAAGAGTATGCACCAGCTGACAAACTGGCTGACCGCCGTGGCCGCCGACGCACCCGATACGCCCCATTTGAAGGTGAAGATAAAAAGCGGATCAAGAAGCATATTGAGCACTGCGCCACTGGCGATGCCCGTCATAGCGAAACGGGCGTTGCCCTGCAGCCGAAGCTGGTTGTTGAGCGTAAGTGCCGACATCATAAAAGGGGTGGCGACAACAATTAACCTCAAGTAGTTACAAGTTTCGCCAACCACTGCGTCGGGGGCACCGAGCAGGACAGAAATCGGTTTGAGAAACAGCAGCGAAGGTATAGCTGCCACAAGGCCAACGAGGAAGGAAGAGAAAAAGCCCACGGCGGCCATCTGTCCGGCCGAGTCGTAGTGTTTGGCACCGAGCGCACGCGAGATGAAGTTGCCCGACCCGTGGCCGAAAAAGAAGCCCATGGCTTGGATGAACGTCATGTAGGCGAATGAGATGCCGATGCCGGCTGTGGCTTCGGTAGAGAGGTGTCCCACAAAGGCTGCATCGACAACATTATAGAGAGCCGTCACCATCATGCTCACAATGGTGGGCACGGCCAGCCGAAACACCAGCCGCCTGACAGGTGTTTCGGTCATATAGAGGTATTTGTCGTCAAGTGACAGAGGCTATTTTCTTATAATCGCTGTGGTGCCTTGCGAATTTAGTAGAGTGGCGGTGGTTTTGAGCGCTTTGCCGTCGCGGGTGAATACAATTTCAACCTGATCGCCAGGTGCGCAGCGTCCGAGTTCCTCGGTGAGCTCGGCAAAAGTGTTCACCTCCACGCCTTTGACGGTGCGGATCACGTCGCCTTGCTTTATGCCGGCGTTGGCGGCGGCGCATTTAGGGATGGCGTTGACCACATAGAGACCCTTGAGCTCGTCGATACCAGTTTGTCGTGCAACCTCGTTGGTAACCTCCACTACGTTGACCCCCAAATAGGCACGCTGCACATGGCCATATTCCATAAGGTCTTTCGCCACTTTCTTGACCAAATTGGCTGGAATGGCGAAGCTGTAGCCGGTGTAGTAGCCGTCGCCCGATGCAATGGCCGTGACGATGCCTATAAGCTGGCCCGATGAGTTGACCAGAGCACCGCCCGAATTGCCCGGATTGACGGCGGCATCGGTCTGGATAAATGACTCGATGGGACTCTCCTGTCCGCCGGGGTTGGCAATGATGTTCATATTGCGCGCCTTAGCACTGATGATGCCGGCCGTTACGGTCGAGGTGAGATTGAAGGGGTTGCCAATGGCCAGGACCGGCTCGCCAATGCGGGCATGGTCGCTGTTGCCGTAGGGGATATAGGTCAAATCCTTCCCATCGATCTTTATGACAGCGAGGTCGGTGGCGGGATCGGTGCCCACAAGACGCGCCTCAACCACACGCTTGTTGTTGAGGTTCACCGTGATGCGTTCGGCATCCTGCACCACGTGGTTGTTGGTGACAATGTAGCCGTCGCTGCTCACGATGACCCCCGAACCGTAGGCCTCGTATTTCTGCCGCTGAACACCGCGGTCAATAATCATGCCGAAGAATGTCTGGTAGAGCGGAGTGACTTTGGTCATCTCGGTGCGTATATGCACAACAGCATCGATGGTGCCGGCGGCCACATCGGAGAAATCGACATACTCGACCGGAGCTGCATTGCACTCGGTTATGGTTTCGATAGCCTGCGGCTGTGCGTTGTCGTGTGCGCCACTGCCGCATCCCGCGACAAGAAGCGCTATAAGAAAGAGTTTTTTCATGACATGAAGCGTTTATTGAATTAACGGATGCCGTGCGTCTTTTATTATTCTGGATAATCTTTTTGCCGCATGGCAAACCAATCGACCACAGCCTGCGAAACAGCCGCCACATCGGGTTCTTCGGCATCGAATGTGAGGTGTGCCTCCTGGTAGATTGGCAGACGCCGGACGAGCTGGTCGTGAATATGTTCGATACGCTGACTCTGCGACATGTTTGACAGCATGGGACGCGGTTTGTGCGAAACCGACATACGCTTGACAATGGCATCCACGCCAAGACGAAGGTAAACAACCAGTCCGTGGTCGAGCATCCACTGCATATTGTCGCCCGAACAGGGAGTGCCGCCACCGGTGGAAATAATTTTGAGTCTCGGTGGACGAGTTTTAACCATCGAGTCATCGTTCTGGTCCCCCGTTTCCGACACCGAATGGAGAACGGTGGTTTCGAGCGAGCGGAACATCTGTTCGCCGTATCGCCTAAAACAGTCGGCCACGGTGAGGTGATAGCGCTCCTCGACAGCTTGGTCGGTGTCAAACCACTCGGTGTCAATGCCGTAATGCTCATTGATGTGGCGTGCAAGCTGGCGTGCAACGGTGGTTTTGCCGCTGTACATATATCCGACTATGAAAACATTATTCAAGTTTGGGTTTCAGGTTTTGAGTTTCATGCCGTCCGACCGGACATCGACTACCTGTAAAGAGTGTACTGCCGTTCGACAAGGTTGCCCACTGCATCGGCTATCTTGAACTTCACGTCGTTCTGGCCTTTTTTTAACTGCTTGGCATCCACTATGAGAGCGGCAACTTTGGGGTCGTATTCTGCAAGTGTCCAACGTCCGTTAAGATAGCAGTCGTAAGTGCCGATGCCCGAAAAGTCGTCGGTGATTTTCAGGCGGATGTCCTTTGCCGTAACGGTGGAACCGTTCTTGAAATTTGAAGGTTTCAGGTCGGGCGGCACAGTGTCGGCAGCCACGGCGAAAGTGCCGAAACACTTCACTTCAGCCACGAGTTTGCCATTCTCAACACGGGTTTCGACGGCAGACTTCTTTTTGCCGGCCACAGTGCAGATGAGCAGCTTTGAGCGGCTGACTTTCACGCCGTGGGGTATCGGCAGTTCGATGGTACAGGCCTGGTTTGGCGGATAGTTGTAATTGCGCGGATAGACAGTATAGCAGTTGCCATAGAGACCCTCCTTGCGTTGTGATATGCGAAACACGAGACCGTCGTCGGCATAGAGCGAATAGGGTTTAATCGACAGTCGGAAACCAGCTGTGTCGAGACGGAAAGGGCGAGCGAAAACAACATTAAGTTTGCGGTTTTGGGCCATTGCTGCCGTTGCCGGCTGCTGTCCGATGGTGTTTGGCTGCCGGCTTCTGACCTTCAACGACCGCAGGGCCACATTGCCTTTATAGTCATATACACGGTATTCGAGGCTGTGCATGGCATTGTCGTTGAAACAGATGTAGCCGCTGTCGCGAACAGCCGTCACCTTGGGATAGCGTATGCCCTGCAGCTGGCGGGTTAGGACATAATATTCCCTGTTTTTCTGGTATTGCGGATAGTCGATTTGCGCGTTGATGGCACGAGTTTCCTCGTAGATATAAGTAGGTACGCCGTAAATGGCAAAGAGTGCGCCGTCGACATAGAGTTCGATGCGTTCAACGCCGTTTTTGCGACTTTGGGCATCCGACCTGTCGTAAGCATAGATGCCGGCATAGAAACGGCCCGAAACCGTCACCGAGTCGGCAGTGGCGGTGACATGGCGTTTTTTTATACTGCGAGTGGTGGTCTGAAACCATTCTTTCGAAACCCCGTCGATAAGCGTTGCACCGTCGGCTGGATAGAGTTTCACGTTGACGATGGTTGGCGGCACAGGGTCGGAGTAGTCCATGCCGAAATAGAACGGGTTGACGGGCTGGTCGTTGTCGGCAAAGCGGATTTCGTAGTGCAGATGCGGTCCACCCGACGAGCCGGTGTTGCCGGCATAGCCAATAAGTTGGCCTTGCTCGACCCGTATGGAGTCGGCCGGCAGGTCGGTGTCGAAGGCGAAGACGCGGTGCGAATACTGGTAGTCGTGGACGAATTTGAGCAACTCGCCGGCGTAGCCGTCGAGGTGCATATAAACGGTGCGAAAGCCATTGGGATGAGTGATGTAGACATGTTTGCCACCGCCCCACGGCGACACTTTTATGCGCGACACATAGCCCTCGGCGGCTGCATAGACAGGCTCACCAACTTTACCTCCCACACGCAGATCGATGCCGCCGTGGAAGTGGTTGGGACGGATCTCGCCAAAGGTAGCCGACAGCGACACCGGAATCCGCATCGGGTTGATGAAATAGCCTTTCGGCAGAGCGGATGTGTCGATAGGATGTTGCTGTACAAGCGGCACCGGTGCCACGTCCTGACGGACAGTGTCGGTCGTTGCAGGTTCGGCACCGGCTATGGTGCATCCGACCAACAAAAAGCAAAAAGAAATATAGAAACAAAAAAACGTAAAGCGCATAAATGTTAAATCGTTGGGGATCGTTATGCCTGCACGTATGCAGCGCCACAAGTGGCTACACATCCGGGCAATTCAAGGACATTAGCTCGCGCGCAGTTTGTCTTGCGGCCGCCGTCGGAGGGTCGGAAGAGAGCATAACAGCAATCTCGTGTATGCGCTCATCGTCCGACAGTTGCCTTATGTGCGAGGCCGTGCGCGCATTGTCCTGTCCTTCGTCCACCTGTTTGTAAACTTTCAGCTGCGTGGCGGCAGTGGCGGCAATCTGCGGCAGGTGGGTTATGGCCACAACCTGCATGTGTGACGACATGTTGCGCAGAATGGAACCGACCTGCACGGCTATGTCGCCCGACACGCCAGTGTCGATCTCGTCGAAGATGATGGTGGGCAGCAACGTGGCCTGCGAGATGAGCGACTTGATGGCGAGCATCAGCCGCGACAGTTCGCCGCCCGATGCCACGCGGCCTATTTCGCGCGGCTCCGAACCCCTGTTGGCGCTGAACATGAAAGTGACATCGTCGGCCCCTGTGGGGCCATACTCCTTGAGCGGCACGATGCTCACCGTCAGCCTTGCATCCTTCATACCGAGGTCGGCAAGAACGGGCAGAATCTGTTTCTCGACAATGGCAGCCGACTTGCGGCGAAGAGCCGTCAGTTTTTCGGCCAAACCTTGAAGTTTTGAATATGCCGCATCGACGGCCTCCATAGCGTCGCTTATCCGCTCGTCCATATTATCGGCGGCCCTGATAGCCTCATCGAGACGCTGCTGTATAGACAAGAGTTCGGCTATCGAATTGACATTGTGTTTTTTCTGCAGACGATACAGAGTATCGAGGCGGTCGTTTACATACTCCTGACGTTCAGGTGTAAAGACAAGGTCGTTGTCGACCGATTCGATACTGCTCATTATATCCTGCAGCTCAATTATACTGGAATCAAGCCGTTTGAAGAGTTCATCGAGGTCAGGATGATACTCCACCACCTTAGCCAGCTGCGACTTGGCCGCCAGTAGGCGCGACATGGCCGAATCATCGCCGTCGGCACAGCCCTGCGTCACCGTAGCGAGAGCCTGCTTGATGGTTTCGGTGTGGGCAAGCAGCTCCGCCTCTTTTTCCAGTTCCTCCTGCTCTCCGTCGACAAGAGCCGCTTTTTGCATTTCCTCGAAGAGAAAACGGTTATAGTCGAGGTCACGCTTACCCTGTGCATCGGCGGCCATAAGAGACTCCAACTCATGTTTCAAACCGATATATTCACGGTAGGCCGTCTCGTATTCACCGCGCAACGACGTAGCACCCCCCGAACTGTCGAGCAGCCGTATCTGGAACCCCGACTCGGCAAGCGTAAGCGTCTGGTGCTGAGAATGTATATCTATTAGGCGAGAGGCTACCTCCTTCATTACAGGCAGCGTAACCGGTGTGTCGTTGACAAAAGCGCGCGACTTGGCACTGGGCAGCAGCTCGCGGCGCAGTATGAGACTGTCGTCGTAGTCGAGGTCATGCTCGTCGAACAGCGGCTTCAGCCCCAGCCCGGCAATATTGAATCGCGCCTCGACGACGCATTTTTTCGTGGCATCGAAAAGAGTTGCGATATCGGCCCGCTGTCCGAGCACGAGACCGAGCGCACCGAGCAGTATCGACTTTCCGGCACCGGTCTCGCCCGTTATGGCGGTGAAACCGTCGCCGAAAGCGATGTCGCTCTCGCGGATGAGCGCATAGTTTTCTATGTGTATTGAATCAAGCATCTGACGATGTTGCGTTTTAGTTGAATACTGGTTGTTTTCAAGATTTATTGCGAGACAGGGCAAAAGCCTTATCGGTGTCCTTTCGACGTTGCTGTCGCAGCTAAACCAGCATCGGGACTATGCGGTTAAGTGCCGCAACAAAAGCCTCGATCTCCTCGCGCGTGTTGTAGATTGCAAACGAGGCGCGGACAGTGCCCGGAATACCGTAGCGGTCCATTATGGGCTGGGTGCAGTGGTGACCCGTGCGGACAGCCACACCGAGTTTGTCGAGCAGGGTGCCGACATCGTAGGGATGGGCATCGCCGACGAGAAACGAAATGACGGCCGCTTTGTCGGGCGCGGTGCCTATAAAACGGATGCCCGGCACGGAGCGCATGAGTTGGACGGCATAGTCGTGGAGTTCCATCTCGTGACGGCCAATGCGTTCGACCCCAACCGAGAGCATGAAGTCGATGGCAGC
>CAJONE010000078.1 GCA_905235855.1 uncultured Bacteroidales bacterium | reverse complement strand
TAAAGAACGTCCGAAGAAATCGGGACGGCAAGACCCTTGCAGGACCCCGTCGACCCTTGTCCGTCGGCCTCCATGCCGACGTAATCCCCCTCCCCACATCCCCCTCTTCCTCAAACGATTGCGTGGAGTTTAACTTGCAAGTTAAACTCCACGCAACAGATTGTAAAACACGCTGCCCGCATCGTCGTCAAGTTCCGACACGGGACGCCGCTGTTTTATTCCCCCATGTCGCAGAAAATTCGTACCTTTGCATCTAGTTTCATCGGTAGGAAAACGACATGTCAAAGAAGAATAATACTGATACAGAAAGTGTTGCCGCATCGGGTAAAGAACTGGTTCCCGCCTCCGACCAGCCGTTGACCGTGGAGCAGATAGAGAATATGATATTCACCATTCGCGGTGTACAGGTGATAGTCGACCGCGATTTGGCTATGCTCTACGGCGTGGAAACGAAGCGTTTGAAGGAGCAGGTGAAACGCAATATCAATCGATTCCCGGATGATTTCATGTTCCAGCTAACAATAGAGGAAGCCAAATCTTTAAGGTCGCAAATTGCGACCATGAATCCCATCCCTTCAAGGTCGCAATTTGCGACCTTGGACACAGGTCGTGGCCACAATATCAAATATCAGCCCTACGCCTTTACAGAGAGCGGGGTGGCAATGTTGAGTGGAATTCTGCGTTCGGAAATCGCTGTCGACGTGAATATTCGCATAATGCGTGCTTTTGTCGGCATGCGCCGTTTCCTCGCTTCGAATGCACAGGTATTCCAACGGCTGGAGGTCATCGAACACCACCAGTTGGAAATCTCTGCGCACCAATTGCAGACTGACCACCAAATCGAAGAAATCTTCAATCGGCTGGACCAAGAGAGTTTAGTCCCGCAGCAGGGCATCTTCTTCGACGGACAGATCTTCGATGCCCACACTTTTGTTTCCGACCTCATTCGCTCCGCCAAGAAACGTATCGTCCTGTTCGACAACTATGTGGACGATACGGTGCTGGCGCTCCTCGACAAGCGCAAAAAGAATGTAGAGGCAGAGATATACACCAAGGCCGTTTCTCGGCAGTTGTCGCTCGACATCGCCAGGCACAATGCCCAATACCGTCCAATCGCCGTGACTGTGTTCGACCGCACCCACGACCGATTCCTCTGCATTGACAACACCGTCTACCATATCGGCGCATCCCTCAAAGACCTTGGCAAGAAGTGGTGCGCCTTCTCCAAGATGGGAATGCCCGCCAGTGAGTTGACAAACAAAATATAATCTATGCCCAAGAAAGAAGCTACCACCGACCTTTGGGTCTATGACCTTTTGAAAGAAGCAGGCCTTGACCTTGACCCGCAAGGCAGTACCATCCCAGAGGTTGAGCAAGCCCTCAAATCCGCCTCCAAGAAAGGCACGGGGAAAGCTGGTCGCCCTGAGTTCTGCGGCGCGGTAAAAGATTTCCTTATCGTCATCGAGGACAAAGCTAGCCTCGACAACCACATCCACCGCAACCCTAACGGCCTTATCGACCTTGCTCCACAGTTCACCACAGCTAATGCTGTCAACGGGGCATTCCACTATGCCCGCCATATTGCCCTCAACACCAGTTTCCACAAGATATTTGCAATTGGCATCAGCGGTGACGAGAAGCACCACCGCATCACTCCGCTCTTCGTCAACGAGCGAGGTGATCTCTGGGAACTCGACGATGTGGAAACCCTTATATCGTTCAGTGAACAGAATATTGTAGAGTACTACCTTCGCCGTGTGTTGAAAGAGGCCACTCCCAATGAGAAGCAGACTGCCGACATCCTCCGCGATGCCCGCCAGTTGCACGAGGACTTGCGCAACTACGGCAATATTCAGGACCAGCAGAAACCGTTAATCGTCTCGGGTATCCTGCTCGCTCTCCGCGAGGTGGAGAAGAACAATTTCTCTATCGACTCGCTCACCGGCGACCGCGTGAATACCGATGGCAACAAAATATATGCCGCTATTGAGAGCAACCTCAAACGTGCCAATGTCACGCCCGACACCAAACGCGACAAGTTGCTTTCGCAATTCTCTGTCATACGTGATACAGCCAAAATCAATGAGGTTGATCCCGTGTTGAAGAAAACACCGCTCCGCTACTATGTCGAGTTTTTGAACAAGAGTGTTTTCCAGAATATTCAATACATACACTCCGCTGAAGATTGGATTGGCCTTTTCTATGGCGAGTTTATGTCCTACAGCGGTGGCGACGGGCAGAGTCTTGGCATTGTCCTCACCCCGAAGCATATTACAACGCTTTTCTGCGACCTGTTGGAACTGAAGCCCACCGACCGCGTGCTTGACCCCTGCTGCGGTACTGGTGGATTTCTCATAGCCGCTATGCACGATATGCTTCGTCAGACTGCCGACGAGCAGCAACGACGCTCCATCAAGCGCGACCAACTTTTTGGCATCGAACTCCAGTCCTATATGTTCACCATCGCCACCACCAATATGATACTTCGTGGCGACGGGAAATCCAATCTCCACAACCTCGATTTCCTAAAGCAGAATCCGTCGCAGTTGCAACAAAAGCAGTGCACTGTTGGAATGATGAACCCTCCCTATAGCCAAGGCAGCAAGAGCAATCCCGATCTTTACGAGATTTCCTTTACCGAACATCTGCTTAACTGTATGGTCGAGGGTGGCCGTGTGGCCGTCATCGTTCCTCAGTCGTCGTTCACGGGCAAGACACGTGAGGAACAGCATATTAAAGAATCCATACTGAAACACCATACACTCGAAGGGGTCATCACCCTCAACAAAAACACCTTCTATGGCGTCGGCACCAATCCTTGCATTGCTGTCTTCACTGCCGGTATTCCTCACGATAAAGACCATATCTGCAAGTTTATCAACTTCGAGGACGACGGCTATGAGGTTTCCAAGCACATCGGCCTTGTGGAAACTGCATCAGCCAAGGACAAACGCCAGCATTTGCTCGATGTGTGGTTTGGACGTGTTGAGGCCCCATCCAGGTTCTGTGTTCGCACCACCATCGAGCCAGAGGACGAGTGGCTACACGCTTTCTACTATTTCAACGACGAAATCCCCACCGAAGCCGACTTTGAGCGTACTATGGCTGACTATCTTACCTTCGAGTTCAATATGCTCACCCATGGCCGTGGCTATCTATTCGAGAAGAAAGGAGATGGCAATGAGTAACTGTAAATGGGCAGAGTTCCATATATCTGACATTTTCGATATTATGCCAGGCAAGCGGCTTACAAAATCCGACATGACCGTTGGCAACCGTCCGTTTATCGGTGCTACTGATTCTAATAATGGTGTAACCGCGTGGGTTGACAATACAAATGAAAGTATTGATAGTCATTGCCTCGGCGTGAACTATAATGGTAGCGTGGGAGAGACATTTTATCATCCGTATGAATGCATTTTCTCCGATGATGTCAAAAGACTGCATTTGAGAGAGTCATCCAAGGAAAACCATTATGTAATGCTGTTTCTCAAAACAGCGATACTACAGCAGAAAGTCAAATATGCTTATGGCTACAAATTCAACGAGAGCCGTATGCAGAAACAGGTGATACTGCTTCCTACAACCGCCAAAGGCAACCCTGACTGGCAGTATATGGAAACCTTTATGCGTCAAAAAGAACAGCAGATCCTTAAACCAACAATAGATAGATTATGCAAACAGTTGATATACAACCAAATAGGGGGGGCAACGCAACCTCCTCAACCACAAGTGGAAAGTATTTAATTTTACGGATGTTTTCACAGACATTCAGCGTGGCAAACGCCTTAAAAAGGCCGACCATTCTGAAGGCAACACCCCTTATGTGTCTTCCACTTCGCAGACAAACGGAGTCGATGGCTTTATTGGAAACACGAGCTGCGTAAGGACTTTTGAGGATTGTCTTACAGTTGCAAACAGCGGTAGCGTAGGTAGTGCCTTTTATCACCGTTACCGTTTTGTGGCAAGCGATCATGTCACAAAACTTCAGCGCGAGGGTTTAGATAAATACGCCTATCTGTTTATGGCTCCCATAATCAATCGTCTTTCTGAGAAATATAGCTTTAATAGGGAAATAAACGACGAGCGTATAAAACGAGAGAAATTATTACTTCCAGTTGACGACAATGGTGATATAGATTTTGCCTTCATGTCCGCCTTTATGCGTGATGTCGAAAAAGATATACTTGGGACCACGCTTAAATATTTCGCTGATAAACAGACCATTACCCCCCCCAGAAACAACTGACTTACAAGGACTTCCTACTACGTAACCTGTTCCCCGTCCTTGAACCTGGCAAATCCAAAGGCCTGAACCATTTGCAACGCCACGAGCACGGCATTAGTTATCTCGGTGCTACCAATCTTAACAACGGCGTTCTCGATTTTGTTAAGCCTGTTCCCTCTATGGTACAGCGTGGCAACTGCATAGCTTTTATCCGCAACGGCGAGGGGTCTATGGGCTATGCCGTCTATAAGGCAGAAGCCTTTATCGCCACGTCCGACATGACCATTGGCTACAACTCCAATCTGAACAAGTATACAGGCACCTACATCACCACCATTGCCGACCGCATCCGTGGCAAATACAACTTCGGCTATAAGCGCAACGCCCAGCGTTTGGCAAAGGAGATAATCACACTCCCCGCCACCCCCAACGGAAATCCCGATTGGGAGTATATGGAAGCATATATGCGTCGCCTTGAAAACCAACAAATTCTCTCCTACCTTCAGTTCCTGCAGAAGAAGGTGTCCTGATTGTTTTATATGCTGCTTGGACGAGGGGTTGTTCGGGGTCAATTTGGTTGCTGCGGTGCCCTACGTCTTCACCTTCGACGACAGGATGAACCTAGTGGAGGACAAATTCCTCGGCGACCCCGACGTCATCGCCGCCAAACAGGCCAGCGTCGCCAACCAGGCGAAGAAGAAATAAACGGAGGCGCCATGCCGCAAAAACCTTGCAGAGGGTGGGCCGCATAGCTTCTATGCAGCCCACCCTCTTTCTTTATATCCCCTCCGCAGCCCTTGGGGAACCAAAGCAAATACCGGTCAACCGGCATCCATTCCGCCAACTTTTCATCCCCGAATCCGCACCTCCAATTTCTTAATTAGATTGTGCACGATATATTTTCCGGGGGCAAAAAACAGGACAAAAACGTCGAAACGCTACCTCGCCAACTTATTAATATATAATATATTGTGCGGATAAACAGGACAGAAATCCAGCATCTGTGGCCACCAACTACCTACCAACGCCCTACCAACGCCCTACCAACGCCCACCCTCCGCACGGGAAACCGAAATGTTAATTAGATTGTGCACGATATATTTTTTTTAGCCCAAATCAGTCATTAGACAATATGTCGGCATTGTGTTTGTTCCAGGCAGATTGGCCGCAACGCCACCGCAGGCGTAGCGGGCTACGTCAAGATGGCGAGGTGGACAAGGTGCCGGAAGAAATGCTGATATGCCATAAACAGACCTGATACTGCAAGAAAAGATATAGAAGTCGGACTGACGACCGATTTGGGTTAAGTGTCACCGTGTGGGAATACCAACTATTGTGTCCCGCCACCCACACAGGGCTGTGGAAAACGGTGCAAAAAGCGGCAACAGGGGCGGCGATTTACGGGTGCCTATGGCGTATCGGGAAGTGAACGGCAGGAAAACCGCCCGTTCAGTATTACTTTTATAATCAATAATATATAGCGCCAGCAACACAACGGAGAGACAAAAAAAAGAAAAAAATTTTGTCAATTCGGAAAATGTTCGTACTTTTGCACCGCTTTTCGAAAGAGAAAAAGCGGTGTTATTTTAGTCAGAAATGAAGACACACGGAGAGGTGGGTGAGTGGCTGAAACCAACAGTTTGCTAAACTGTCGTACTCGATTAGGGTACCGGGGGTTCGAATCCCCCCTTCTCCGCCAAAAGACGCCCGAAAGGCGTCTTTTTTTTGATAGTGTCACCAGCGGGGCATAGCGAAGCCCGGTTATCGCGCCTGCTTTGGGAGCAGGAGATCCCCAGTTCGAATCTGGGTGCCCCGACGAAGAGAGTGAAGCCGCATGGCGGAGTGCGCGGCAGCCGACGCGGCAGCCGACAGACCTGCATAGCGGCATGGAGACGACTGGAAATGGCCCTGTAGCTCAGCTGGATAGAGCGAGAGTCTTCTAAACTCTAGGTCCTGCGTTCGAGTCGCAGCAGGGTCACCGCAACCACGCGAAATGCAGCCCGACAGACGTCGGGCTGCATTTTTTTGTGCTGCATGTCGCTGTTTTTTTGTATCTTTGCATTTCGATTATTGAGCCAGAAAATGAGAACACGCATACTGACCATGATGCTGACGATGCTGATTGTCAGCGCACAATACGCAATGGCGCAGACAGCCGACTCGGTCGATGTGATTGACTACGACCTGACGCTCGACCTGAGCGAAGGTGCGCCGTACCACGCCATGGCGGCGCTGACGGTGCAGCTGGAGCGGCCACTGTCGACGATGGCGCTGCAGCTCGAGGGCATTGTCGACTCAATGGCCATCGACGGCAACATGCTGGCCACCAACAACCTGGAGCAGATACCCGTAGGCGGCATCGCTGTAGGGCAGCCCTTCGTGCTGACGGTGTGGTACCGTGGCACAGGGCATGTGGAGAGCTACGGCTGGGGCGGCTTCCATTTCGACCGCGACATGAGCTACAACCTTGGTGTGGCCTTCAACGAGGACCCGCACGTCATAGGGCGCGCCATGTTCCCG
>CAJONE010000077.1 GCA_905235855.1 uncultured Bacteroidales bacterium | reverse complement strand
TATTCCATCCAGCGGTGTGCGTCGTCGCGGTCGAGCGGGTTGCGGTATATAACCCTCTCCCCGGCCTCGCAGTAGCCGCCGTTGACGGTTATGCGTCCGTCGAAATGCAGCGGCATATCGGGCACCAGCACTTTCGCCCTGCCCGAACATATAAAGGTGAGCACCTCCTTGTCGCGAAGTCGCCCGAAGGCCTCGATTGTGCCAGCCGACACGCAGTGGGTCTTGAAACTCAGCAGTGTTCCGTCAATGTCAAAAAATGCAGCCTTAATCATGGTGATTCTCTTTTCAGGCTGCAAAATTACACATTAATTGCCACTTTCGATGACCGCTGCCCCATGCCTTCAATATCAATGGTGCTTCATATATTAAAAACATTGAAAAAAAAATCCACCTTTCACATAACTCTAAAAATAAATGTATCTTTGCATTGCTCAAAGAAAATCCCGAGATTTATTTCTTTGTGTGTAACTTGTTGATTTCCCCCCCACGTGCAAAAGCGTGGCAGGCATAGTTTTGTAGAGCATTCTTACCTTTGTTTTGTGTCGAGTGGCAATCTGTCCGTCCCCTTTGTGTGGGTGGATGGCGGTCTCTGTATTCACTGTTACGTTTCATAGCAATTTTGTTCGGAGACATGCCCACCATAAGCGAAATACTGCATGAGGAACGCTCCTGTGCCGCCGGTCAGGTGGTTCTCTTTCTCGAAGGCAAGTTTTGGAAAGCCTACGAGCGTTCGGCTTGGGCTCTGACGAGGCTCTACAGCTTCAAACCCTCCAAACGTTTTGTCAAGTTGGTGGGCGAGGAGGTGATAAGTGTCGGTTTCCCACTTGAGCAGTTGCCCAAGTATCTCCCCGGAGCCGTGTTCGAGGGCAGACTCTGCCGGTCTCTTGTGGCCATGGCCGCCGACGAGCTGGCCTTCCGTGAGTGGAAGTCCACCACACGTCTAAAGGAACCCAAGCCCAAGAATCCTGTGGCGGATCAGATTCCCGACGAGTGGAAACCTAAGAGTCAGGTGTTCAGAGAGGAGAACCTCCCAGTATTTAAATGTGTATATGATCTTATGCTGCGACTCTTCCACGAAACCGCAAAGCTCTCCAAGGACTACCGCTACACCATCGGCGAGGACCTGAAGCGTCTCCTCATGCGTGTGGAGGTCTGCGTCTATCACGCCAACATAGAGAGCGAGCCGCACACCAAGATTGGCTATATGGACGAGGCACTCGACCGCATGCTCGAAGCCAAGCTCTCAGTCCGCATCTTGCACGACAGCCTGAACCCGAAAAATCAAAATTAAATGAAAAAAAACAGTATTATTGCAATTCTCATTATTGCGGCGGTGAGCTTCTCCTCATCCCGTACAACAACAAAAAAGACAGTCCCACAGGGTTACACCGACCTCGGCCTGCCCAGCGGCAAGATTTGGAAAAACTTCAACGCCACAGGCTTCTACACCTACGACGAGGCCGTCAGCCAGTTCGGTAGCCGCCTGCCCACCAAAGAGGACTGGGAGGAATTGAAGGCCGAGTGCCAGTGGTCGTGGACTGGCAGCAGCTACAAGGTCACTGGCCCCAACGGCAACAGTATTAGCCTGCCTGCGGCGGGCTACTGCAACTGCAATGGAAGCGTGAACAACGTGGGCTCCAACGGCAACTATTGGTTCTCCACGCCCGATGGTTCAGACTACCCCTGGAACCTCAGCTTCTATTCCGGCGGCGTCGGCGTGTACAGCTGCGACCGTTGCCCCGGTCTATCCGTTCGTCTGGTCCAAGATTAAAGATTTCGCGCGCAAGTGCGAAATCTCAGGACATTCAAACCATTGTTCAGGCTGTTCGGACCTCCGGCCCGACAGCCTGAACCTTAAAGGCCGCGAAGCGGCCCGAATTTTGAAGTAAAATCGGCATGGAAGTGTGTCCTTCCAGAGTGCTGCGCGCTACATGTCCGGCATGGCACGCGGCAGCGTGAAACATAGTAAAATCAGCAGACCGTCAGGAATCATGAATCTTGATATGTACAGATGGGGTACGTCCCCGGAAGTCCGCTGCGGGGCGAGCCTCGCAGCGCGCTCAACGCCGGTGTCTGCTCGAATGCCTGTCTGCGGCGGGCTACCGCAACTGCAATGGAAGCGTGAACAACGAGGGCTCCAACGGCAACTATTGGTCCTCCACGCCCAATGGTTCAGACAACGCCTGGAACCTCAACTTCAATTCCGGCAGCGTCAACGTGAACAGCAACAACCGTTGCAACGGTCAATCCGTTCGTCTGATCCAAGTCTTTGCTAAAATGGACACACTCCTTACCGATTTGTTTCAAGCTTACTACGACGCGCGGCGCAACAAACGCAACACTCACAGCCAGCTGCGTTTCGAGTTGAATCTCGAAACCAATCTCATCGCCCTTTATCGCGACTTGCGCGACCGTAGCTACAGCCCTTCGCCGTCGGTATGTTTTGTGGTGTGCGACTTGGTGAAGCGCGAGGTGTTTGCCTCCGACTTCCGCGACCGTGTGGTGCATCATCTTTACTACAACTATGTGGCTTCGCTGCTCGACAGGCAGTTTGTTTTCGATTCCTACTCCTGCCGCAAGGGCAAGGGTACGCTGATGGGTATAGAACGCCTTGAGCATCATATCCGCTCCGCCTCGCGCAATTACACGCGAGAGGCCTATATCCTACAGCTTGACATAAGTGGCTATTTTATGTTGATTGGCCGCAAAAAGCTGTGCACCATGGTACACGAGATGACCGACCGTGTTCAACTATCTCCTGAACAGAGGTCTTTGGTAGACTATCTTACCGACATCATCACGCTCAAAGACCCATTGCTGGCTGCACGTTTCAAGGGGCGACGCAAAGAATGGGACGGCCTGCCGCCGTCGAAGTGCCTCAGCTGTTCGCCGCCCGGTGTGGGACTGCCGATAGGCGATCTCACCTCGCAACTCTATTCCAACATATTTCTTAACAGGCTTGACCAGTATGTGACCCGCACGCTTGGTTTCCGCTGCTACGGGCGCTATGTCGATGATTTCTATATTGTGGACAGCGACCGTGAGCGGCTTCGCGCGGCAATTCCCAAAATTGTCGAAACGCTTGCGCTGCTCGGTTTGTGCCTGCACAGTGGCAAAACACGGCTGTTGCCTGTGAGTGGCGCGGTGAGGTTTCTTGGGGCTGTGTTGCATCCGCACTACCGCCATTGTGCGCCGCGCACCATGCGCAAGTTTGCGAAATACAGCCATGCTTTCAACCAGCTGACCGAGTGGGGCGGGGCTTTCGATGCAGAGCGTTGTGTTTCGACGATGAATTCCTACTGTGGTTATCTTAGCCACTACAAGGCGGCGCGTGTGGTGCTGTCGGACTGCTGCGCCGGCGGCAATGACTGACAGTCGCGACAAGGAGAACCTTGACAGGCTTTTTTAGAGGCAATTCCTAAAAATAGCCTGTTTTGTGCCGTGTTCCACTCAATGTTCGATCTATGTGAGGCGAGATTGACCGTTTTTGCGTGCGTAGCGCCAAAGCTGCCAAGAGTTGAAGATGTTTTGGAACACGGAGTAGAAGGCCATGAATACCGACGAGAGGGGATGCAGGAAGGTGGTGGCCATCCAGATGCCGATGGCGCTGTTTTTCTGCCCCAAAAGCTGTCCGCCGGCCATGGTGTCGCCGTAGCGGTGGCCGAGCCATTTGCCGAAGCCGAACTGCACTATGCAGAAAAAAAGCGAGGCAACACCGAGCCAGGCTATCGCATGCCAGTGGCCCTCGCCGTGGAGGAATATGAAGTCGATGGTCTGCCCCAGATTGATGAACAGGGCGCAGGCCCAGAGATAGAAACTGGCTCCTTTGTATCGCGCTATGGCGTTGTTGAGTTTTGGGGCGAACAGCTGCATCGCCAGGGCTATGAAAAAAGGCAGTCCTATGGTGGGGCCTATCTTGCAAAGCATCATCCAGAACGATTGCAGGAACGTGTGTTCGGGGTGTTCGGCAACGATGGTGAAATAGAGTGGAGCCACTACTGCCACCATCAGGTTGCCTACGATGGTGTAGGTGGTCACAGTGCGGCGGTCGGCACCCATCATGCAGCTTATCACGGCCACCGATGCAGCCACGGGACAGAGTACACCAATGAGTATGCCCTCGGCTATTATTGTGCTTACGCGAAGCGACGTGAGCAGGTAGTACATGCCGATGCTGACAAGCGTCTGGAACAGCACAAGCCACAGGTCGAGCCACGAAAGGCGCAGGCTGCGTATTTCTACTGCCGCGAAAGTGAGCAGCAGGATGGTGAAAATGATGTAGGGTGTTGTGAACGCGATGGATGCACAGGCGGTATGGAATAGAGCCCCCAGCAGCAACGCCACGGGGAGAACGTAGGGTTTGACGGTGTCGGTGAAGTGTGACATTCATCTTGTCGCAATGGCGAGATCATGTAATTACGTAATCACGCCAATACGAGTTTCCTTTTCAGATTTCAGCAATAATATTCTCGAAAAGATTGGTCATTCGGTCGGCTGCGCGGTCGGCTGCCTCTACCACGTCGTTGCCGTCGTTGAGACAGGTGTCGCTAAGCATGGCGGCTTCGTTGGTGATGACGCTCATGCCGAAAATCTCCATTCCGCTGTGTCGTGCCACAATCACTTCGGGCACGGTTGACATGCCTACGGCGTCGGCACCTATGATGGCGAAGTAGCGGTATTCGGCCAGGGTTTCGTAGGTTGGTCCCGTGCTGGCGAGATAGACGCCCTCTTTCAATTTGATGCCCATAACCTCGGCCTGCCGTTGGGCTATTGTGCGTATGCGACGGCTATAGACGGTGGTCATGTCGGGGAAACGGGGTCCGAACTCTTCCATGTTTGGTCCCACCAGCGGGTTGGGCATACGGTTGATATGGTCGGTGATAATCATAAGGTCGCCCACGTGAAAGTCGGGATTCACGCCGCCGGCGGCATTGCTGACAAACAGTGTCTTGATGCCCATGCGAGCGAAAACACGAACAGGAAAGGTTACTTCCTGCATGGTGTAGCCCTCGTAGTAGTGGAAACGTCCCTGCATGGCCACCACGGGTTTGCCGGCGAGCATGCCGAAAATCAGGTTGCCTTTGTGTCCGGCTGCCGTAGATGTCTTGAAATTAGGTATTTCGCTGTATGGTATTGTTGTTGCGTTACCGATATGGTCGCCCAGTTTGCCAAGCCCGCTACCCAGCACTATTGCCGCACACGGGGTTTCGGATATGCGTGTTCTCAAAAAGTCGACGGTATCGTCGATTTGTCTGATATATTTATCCATAAGGAATTGGGAATTAAGAATTGTGAATTGTATATGGGGCTATACGAAGGTATTGGCATACAGGTAATCATGTGTTTTTAATGCGGTCAATTTGAGCCTGTAGGTCTGCGGCCTTTTCGTAGTCTTCCTTTTCGAGGCATTCCTGCAATTGAGTCTCCAGCTGCGATAGTTTTGCTTCGGAGGCCTGCTGCATTTCGCCTCCGCCGTCGAGCATAAGGGGTTCTATGGCAGTCTCGTCCACCACTTGTTTGCTGGCAAATATTGGTGTATGGTTGATCAGTGCGAGAGTCACGGCGTCGCTGGTGCGCGAGTCGATATGTTTCTCGTTGAAACCATCGCTCACGGTCAGGGTGCTATAGTATATGCCTTCGTCGAACCGGTCGATATTTACTTCTTTCAGTGCGAGACCGTACTCGTGCATTATGTTGCTCATCAGTCTATGTGTCATGGGGCGTGTGGTCTCAATCGCCTGGAGTGCAAGCATGATCGCCTCGACCTCACTCTCTCCGATTACGACCGGAATTGCGCGTCCGTCGTCGGGGCAGGAGAGGAGTAGCAGGCAGGTCGCGCCTTCGCTCATTTTTCGTATTTCGGATGGAAAGACTTCCATGTTGTGTATTTTTGAATGTTTGAATGCTTGATTGCCGACAGCCTGAAAATTACTGTTCTTTCAGATATTTCACAAGTTCTTTCACAGCCATGCCTCGGTGACTTATCATGTTTTTTACCTCGGTGGGCATCTCGGCAAACGACACCGCGAAACGTTTGGGCATGAACACAGGGTCGTAGCCGAAACCGCCTTCGCCGTAGCGCTCGGTGAGTATGTCTCCTTCCACCTTGCCTTCGAAATAGCGTGGCGCTCCACTTTCGATGAGGCACACCACGGTGCGGAACCGGGCTTGGCGGTTGGCGTTGCCGTCGAGTGCGGTGAGCAGTTTGTTGATATTGTCGTCAAACGAGCAGTGTTCGCCAGCGTAGCGTGCACTGTAAACTCCTGGTGCGCCTCCGAGTGCGTCGACTTCAAGTCCTGTATCGTCGGCAAAGCAGTCGCAGTGTGTGCGTTCCCATACCCATTGGGCTTTCTGCAGAGCATTGCCCTGCAGTGTGTCGGCGGTTTCGGGTATCTCGCCGTGCAGACCGGCCTCGTCAAGGCTCTGCACCTCAACTATGCCGTCGAGCATTTCGCGCACTTCGCCAAGTTTGTGTTTGTTGTTGGTGGCAAATATCAGTTTTCGCATGGTTGTGAGATTAGAGATTGTCTGTTAGTGCTTGACCACTGTCCAGTCGCCTAAGGTCCACGTGTCGAGGTCGAACTGCACGCCGACTTTGACCACCTTGCGCTGGTCGGTGGCGAAGCGGTCGGCGTAGCCTTTCGCGTCGATTTGCTCGGCGGCTGCGTCGGCCGTGTCGCGTGTCTTGAACTCGAACAGGTAGATGGCCTGCGGCATGTAGACTATTGCGTCGACTCGGCCTGTCCAGCACTTCA